>NZ_JAUBQQ010000072.1:0-31948 GCF_036701335.1 Microcoleus sp. Pol12B5
AAATCTCCTGACCGAAGTTGCCTCTGATCTGGAGGATAAATCGATTCTTGAGGTGGGATATGCTAGGGAGAATCTGGCGCAGATTATTTCAGAAATTCAGTGCTAACAAAAAGGCGATCGCCCTTTGACAAAAGCGATCGCCCAATTTTCAACACAAACAGAGTTCGATAAAATTATTTGACAATGCCAAAAACCGATGCAGATTCAGACCGTGTAATTTTGTCCAAAGCAGGCGATTTTTGAGCTTGGGCAATTTTGGGAACCAAAAGTTGATTCGCATAAATCCGAGGATTTTGTTGAGCAATTTGGATGTAAGATTGGCGGACTTCTGCGTTCACTGCGACAGTCTTGGCATCGTAGACTTGCATCGCCATGTTGGGATAAAAACCAATGCCGACAATCGGTATCAAAAAGCAAAATGCGATCGCCACTTCCCGAGGTTTAGCATCAATAAACGGTGCATCACCAGGCAAAACGCAACTATTACCAAAACAAACCGCTTCATCCAGATTGTTTCTCTGATTCTGCAAATTTAGATCCTCAAGGTCGCAAGCCGCGAGTGTCCCACAGTTGTAAAATAACTGTCGCAGCATCGAGAGCAAATAAATCGGCGTCAAAATCAGTCCTACTGCCGCCAGGAACACTGTCACCGCGCGGAAAGAACCGCTGTACATATCGCTAGTTGCGACGCCCACAAACACGGACAATTCGCTAGCAAAACCGCTCATGCCGGGGAGTGCCAAAGATGCCATCGCGCCTGCGGTAAACAAGGCAAACACTTTCGGCATGACTTTCCCAATCTCGCCCATCTCGTCCATGATCATTGTATGGGTGCGATCGTAAGTAACGCCAGCCAGGAAAAACAATACTGAGGCGATTAAACCGTGGGAAATCATTTGCAACAGCGCCCCGTTGATTCCCAAATCCGTGAAGGAAGCAATACCCAACAACACGAATCCCATGTGAGAAATCGACGAATTCGCTAGGCGGCGCTTCATGTTCGATTGGCCGAAGGAATTCAGCGCGCCGTAGATAATGTTGACCACGCCGAGCACCGCCATAATCGGTGCAAAGTAAACGTGTGCTTGGGGAAGAAGTTCCAAATTCAGGCGAATCAGTCCGTATCCGCCCATTTTCAGCAATACGCCGGCCAGAATCATCGACACGGGAGAAGATGCTTCACCGTGGGCATCAGGTAGCCAAGTGTGGAAGGGGAAAATCGCCAGTTTCACACCGAAGGCAATCAGCAATCCCGCATAAAGCAGTAATTCTAAACCCAGTGGGTAGTCCTTCAAGCCAAGTTCTACCATGTCGAAGGTGGGGGTGCCTCCGCCGTAGAATGCCATTGCTAAGGCAGCTATCAAAATAAAGATGGAAGCGCCTGCGGTGTAAATCAAGAATTTGGTAGCTGCGTAGCGGCGGTTTTGTCCGCCCCAAATCGAGATTAGCAGGTACACCGGAATTAGTTCCAGTTCCCAGACTATGAACAGCAGCATGATGTCTTGGGCGACGAAAACTCCTATTTGTGCCGAGTACATCACCAGCATCAGGAAGTAGAAGAGTCGTGGCTTGCGATCGACTTCCCAGGCAGCAAAAATAGATAGAGTCGTCACCAATCCCGCCAACAGTACCAACGGCACAGACAGTCCGTCAACGGAAACAGACCAGTTGAGGCCTAAAGAAGGTATCCAGGGATATTGTTCTACGATTTGGAAACTAGAGATGCTTGGATCGTAATGAGTCCAAAACACCCAGCACATTAATACAAAATCTGCAATGCCTACGCCTAGGGCATACCAGCGCACGGTTTTGCCGTCTGTATCCGGCAAAAAAGGGATCGCGAGGGAAGCTACCAGGGGTAGGATGACAATTGCGGTCAGCCAAGGAAATTGATCCGCTATCATAGTGAGAATAAATACTTAGTTGGAAGTTACCAAAATTATAATACTAAATTTAATTAAAACTTAAGATTTATTCATAAATATTTTTTATATGTAGGGCGTGTCATTAATTAGGTTGGTTGACAAAACAGAATTAACGTGTAGTGAGTAGCGATCGGAGGGTTAAGCCAGCCAAATGACTGATGTTGCCAGTAGCGCCGTGTCATGGGGTTTTCCTGAAGCTTGAGTGAGCGATCCGAACCCTACCCACATTCGCCAGTTTTTGTCAACTATTTTAATTGATGACACACCCTAGATAAACGCGAAGACACGTGTCACGAATTGCTACACACGTCAATTGATTGTCGATTTTTGATTTTTGATTTTCGATTCAGGACTTACGAACAACAAAATATAGCGTTTTGTAGACGCAATCTGCCTGTGGTTGCGCCTATTCTGGTAGATGGTGGGGTAAGTCCTGTGTATTAAGGGCGATCGCAAATTAGCTTTAAATCAGCGTTCAATCTGGATCAACTCCCAATTCGCCCAACTTAGCCGCCAATCGTTGAACCCTTTGGCTTTCCTGGTCAGCCCTTTGTCTTTCTTGCTCAGCCCTTTGCCCTTCTTGACTCTGCTTGTTCTCAACCCCACAGCAACAAATTACCTACATCATCCCATCAGCGCAGCCAGTTCATGGTTTGTCCCAACCTTTCCCCCGACCAAATCCCCAGATATAGTTCCAGTTGTGCAATCCACACCCGCCCCTGCTCATTGGGTGAATGTAAAACATACCGCCCATCTTGCAAATAGCGCACTTCTAAAATACCTTTGTAGGGGTCATAAGTGACATAAGTAGGTACTTGAAGAATCTGTTCGTAAAAGTGGAGTTTACCATAGGGCGGAGTGGCTCTGACCGATAGTCCTCCTCCCTCTGCTTCCGAGAGAAAATCCATCACGATCGCCACATTAGCACCATCAGTGTGAGGAGTATAACTACGGCGAATTACTCCCTCCGCTAAAGAATGCACTTGCGGCACATAAAACCAGTCTGGAGCTTTGACAACAATCTTTTTATTGACTGTGGCGACTAACCCCAAATGAGAGGCAATCAGCATTTCTGGCTGGATAAATCCTGCGGCTCCCAGTGCATCGGTGAGAGCATCCACGAGAGAAGGTTGTTGAGTATTTTCCACCGGATCGTCGGGTAATACGAAGTTAGCTGCTAGGGGTTCCCAGGTGACGGTTGGTTTGGCTTTGATAGACGGAGCTTCGAGTACGATTGTATTAACCTTCAACCAGAAATGTTCGTGTAAATTTGTCTATTTTAACTCAATTTGCTAGTTATTGTAAAAACAAAGAAGGCTGAAAACTGATGTAAATATTCAGAGCGATCTAGATACAGTCAAAAGCCGCTCGCCAAAAGATGCAATTAAAGTGCGATCAACTAATTGCGATCGCCATTTTTCCGGTATACCATATTCTCCGTAAAAAGCCCCAGCCAACTGTCCGTAAACCGCACCTGTTGTATCAGCATCATCGCCCAAATTCACAGCCAACAAACAGCCTTCAACAAAAGAAGAACTGTTGTAAAAAGCCCAAAGTGCCGCCTCTAAAGACTTGACAACATAACCAGTACCTTTGATTTCAGGAGGTTGTCGCAATTTAAAAGAACCTGCCGCAATCTCATCAATCTCTGCTACCAGCGGATTTGCTGCCCAATATTCAGAAACCGTTTTTTTTACCGAATTAGCAGGTTGCAACGAAGTATTTTTGTAAAAAAACCCGGTTTCTAGACCCCCATACGTAAGTCCTATAATTGTCTAGAGTGCGCGCGGAGTGCCCTGCTAATGACTAATGACTAATGACTAATGACTAATGACTAATGACCACTCAGGCTAATATTGATGTTAACCTGTCCATACCCGAACTCAGACCTGTCCATGACACCCGATGTTTTCCCCGGAGCCGCTGCTGCACCGGCCCCTCAAGCGACACCCGAAGTCAGCCTTGATATGCAAGTCCGCCTTAAAACAGAAGATGGACAGCTACTACTGCTACTCCCCTCAGAAACTAACACCAGTGAATTACCAACAGCCACGGCCTCGACTTGGACTGAACTTTGGCAGCAGTTAAAAGTCAGACTGAATGCAGGAGAACGCTTTTGGCAGGCAAATGCCGAAGTACAATTGATGGCGAACGATCGACTTTTAGATATCCGCCAACTGCAAGAAATCGCTGATGCCCTCTCCGAAGTGGAACTGCAACTCAAACGAGTCCACACCAGTCGCCGTCAAACCGCCGTTGCCGCAGCTACAGCAGGCTATTGTGTAGAACAGCAGCCTCCGGTTTCTTCCCTCAATAAAGCCACTGGCGAAAAACCGCAATCGCTGGCGGAACCTTTATATTTGCAGATGACAGTGCGATCGGGCGTAGAAATTCGCCATCCGGGCACCGTCGTACTTTTGGGAGACGTAAATCCCGGCGGATCAGTCATCGCCGGAGGCGATATCCTAGTTTGGGGCCGTTTGCGGGGAGTCGTGCACGCCGGTGCCGGTGGCAATACCAAAAGCGTGATTATGACCTTGCAGATGGAACCGATGGTGATTAGGATTGCTAAGTATGTTGCCAGAGGCCCAGAAACCTCACCCGCTCAGTTTTTCCCGGAAGTCGCCTATGTGACGCCTCAAGGGATTCGGATCGGTAGAGCCTCTGATTTTGACAAATCGCAGTTAGTCGGGGGTAATGGTTAGTTGACAGTTGACAGTTGACAGTTGTTAGTTGGCAGTTGTTAGTTGTTACCAATTAGCAATTAGCAATTAGCAATTAGCAATTAGCAATTACCAATTAGCAATTACCAATTACCAATTAGCAATAACTAATCTAAAAATCGCTTATGGCTCGCATTATTGTTGTTACATCAGGGAAGGGCGGGGTAGGAAAAACCACCTCCACAGCCAATCTCGGCATGGCTTTAGCTAAGCGGGGGCGCAACGTTGCCGTAATTGATGCCGATTTCGGCCTCAGAAATTTAGACTTGCTGCTGGGCTTAGAAAATCGAATTGTTTACACGGCATTAGAAGTTCTCGCTGGAGAGTGCCGATTAGAGCAAGCTTTGGTGAAAGATAAGCGGCAGCCACGCTTGGTGCTGTTGCCGGCTGCCCAAACTCGGATGAAAGATGCCATCAGCGCTGAGCAAATGAAGCAGCTTGTGGGGATGTTGGGAGCAAAATACGACTATATTTTGATCGACTCTCCTGCTGGAATTGAACAAGGTTTTCAAAATGCGATCGCCCCGGCTCAAGAAGGCATCATTGTCACCACTCCCGAAATCGCTGCTGTCCGCGATGCCGATCGAGTCATCGGCCTGCTGGAAGCCAACAACGTCAAGAAAATCAACCTGATCGTCAACCGGATCAGACCCGCAATGGTGCTGGCAAATGATATGATGTCGGTGCAAGACGTGCGGGAAATCCTCGCCATTCCGCTGTTAGGCGTGGTTCCCGACGACGAGCGCGTCATCGTTTCCACCAACCGAGGCGAACCATTAGTATTGTCGGAAACGGCCTCTTTAGCTGGAACTGCCTTCGACAATATTGCCCGCCGCTTAGAAGGCGAAAAAGTTGAATTTCTCGATCTAAATCCCCGTCCCGAAAACTTCTTTACTCGCCTTCGCAAGTTCTTAAATACTAAAATTATGTGATGTGCTTATTGGCGATCGATCTTTAACAGCAGCGACCGCATCACAAAAACTAGCCCAAATTTTCTCCCCGTGACACCAGTTCCCAAAAAGAATGAAACTGTAGGTCAACTTCAAACCATTAGGGAATGAGTGATTCCCCAATCGAAAATCGAAAATCGTATAACGTTTTCTATGCCTAACCCTTGACAAATCAGCCTGACCCATGATACACACACTTCTCGAAAGACTTTTCCCGCGCACCCCTGACAACAGCCGCGACGAGGTAAAACGGCGCCTCAAACTGGTTCTAGCCCACGATCGCTCAGAACTCAGCCCAGAAATGGTTGAGTCTATGCGCCGAGAAATTCTAGAGGTGGTGTCTCGCTACGTGGAAATCGATACCACCGGGTCTGAGTTCTCGCTGGAGAGCGACCAGCGGGCCACAGCACTAATTGCAAATCTCCCGATCCGGCGAGTCAGGATCGAGCATCCACCGGAGAATTTGCCCCAGAATTTGCCCCAGAATCGGCCCGAAAATCGACCCGAATATGTACCGGAGTATGTAGTCGAAATTCTCCCCGACACTACAGAGTGATAGGGATTGAGATTTTATTGT
Organism: Microcoleus sp. Pol12B5; assembly: GCF_036701335.1. Classification (NCBI taxonomy): domain Bacteria; kingdom Bacillati; phylum Cyanobacteriota; class Cyanophyceae; order Oscillatoriales; family Microcoleaceae; genus Microcoleus; species Microcoleus sp. Pol12B5. The sequence goes on from NZ_JAUBQQ010000072.1 coordinate 6,176, forward strand.
CAGGCAAAGAGTTCGATTCGAGCCGATCGGCATTTAAATTAAACTATAGCAACCGCTTTCGTCGGTTAGAAAATAGACATACAGTAGGACTCGATCATTCTGCACTTCCGACCGATGTCATGCACAATGGACTCGTTCATAGCTGGTAAAAGTATAGTCATTTATAGGCATGGGAGGCTTCAAGTCCCTCCCCATTCACTTTTACTTTGAGCGGATTGACCCGCCTCGGCTGAACTACGCAGCTCCCTATCCCATTGCTGAACGCATTTGGGATTGCTTTTCTGAGGATGTTGTACGAAGCGTTGATATCAGAATTAATTAACTGACCAGTCGATGTTTTGTACAAACCTCGCTTGATACGCTTACCCGTAAACATCGGCTCTTTTTCTGTTTTCCCGTAAACAGGAATTGGGTCTAAACCCAGAAAGCTACTTCTGGACGTGTAGGATTCTTCCTGCACAATTACTGTGATTCCCACCAAGCGAGCTTTGTATTCTAACATCTCAATTAATCGAGAGTGAGGAATACTGACAAAATTTTGGTTGGTTTGTTTACCTAGATTGATATCGGTTTTCCACTGTGCATTTTTGCCGATGACTAGCGTTCCAATTTGGTTCACTACCAAATGGTCAACAATCACGCGACTAGCATGATGCAAGTAATTATCAACTTTTTGATGGCGACAACGAGTTAAGCGCTGAATCCGGGGTGACGTTTTGCGGTTCCCTTTTAACTGGGATTGTAATCGTGAAGAGCGTTTGTTGTAGAACTGGTTAATCGATTTCAATGGTCGCCCGTTGATCAACAAAGGGGTAAAACCCGGTTGATTTGAAGTTAACGCCACTAAATTGTCGAGTCCCAAATCAATACTAGCTACAGAGTTGGCATTGCCAAGGGTGGACTCCGCTTCATCATAAATCACCTCAATTACATAGGAATCACATTTCGGAACCAGCCTAACTTGACAAATCTGGTTGGGATTGAGTTGGGTTTTAATTGAAAGTTCAGTGCCGGAAAGTTTAATGATTCCTTTCTTCAACTGTTTGCTGCTAATTGCTTGAATCGTGTAAACGAGAAGGTTTCGCCCTTTAGTCTTATCTTTGTACTTTGGCAATTTTGGGCGACCCGTGAATTTTGAAGAGTCAGCTTTGTAAGCTTTAACGGCTTCAAAAAACGATTTCCAATTCTTGTCTAGCACCATCAAGATTTGCTGACTTACTTTAGCAGGCAAAGCCTTATATGCTTCGTGAGACTTCATCAATCGGTTCATTTCGTTATAACTGACATAACCCCATCCATAAATAAAGCTCTGACGAATGACGTAATTGGCGGCATTGTAGAGGTTTTTGGACTTGAAAGCTAGTTCGTCTATTTGGGCGAAACGGTGTTCCGTCGATTTAATGATGTGCCTCTCTGTTAGTTGCATTTGAGACTTGCGTTTTTTGGGCTATGCGTATTCCTTGTTCAACACTCACAACAATAGAATACCATTATTGTTTATAATTGCTTATAAACTCGAATGAAGTTTTACAATACTGTTCATAGTTTAATGCCTCCCTCATTTCACGCGGAGCAAATAAACTCAATGAACAATGCTATTCGCAGATATAAAGCCTTGAATAATTGATTGGCTAGAACCCTAAAATAGCTGAATTTAGAGATCGAATTCCCCAGGATTAATGCCTACAGCATGGCAAGCTTCTTTGACAACCTTCTTTTCATCTTTGTCAAAATTACCATCTGCACCACCGATAATAATGCCAATTTGGATGACTGCACGACCTTGATCTAGTTTTTTATTAAGTTTGCCTATCGCTTGGATAGCCTCAATTTTACCAAAATCGAAGTCCTGTGAGAGCTTCTCACAATAAAAATCAAATTTTTGCTTCAACTCCGACGCCGGAAAAATTTGGAGTGTTTGATTGGAAATTATTAGAGCAGCCGTTTTTTGTCTTTCCTCGGTATTGATAGTGCCATCAGCAGCAGCAATCAATGCACATATTGCCATTGAGGCATCAGCAAAATCATTGTTTTTAAACTTGGAAATATTGGTTTGCAGAGAATCATTGATTTGTGATACGTTCTGCTTTAATTTCTCCCAGAAAGTCATTTTTTCTCCTGTTTTGTGAATGAGATATGATGTTTATGACCGGAGTCATAGTAATCTAAGCTGCTTTTAACTTGCCAAGCAATTGCCAGACCCTGTAAGACCCTTAAGTTGATGAATTACACTCCTGTAGTGTATCATGGTTCTTGAGTTTTTAGATTAATCAAGTCAATCTTCATAACTAATCGCTCTTTCACAGGTTTGTTCGTGGTCTATCTTACTTAATAATTAAGCGCTCTTTCCAGAGTATCTTGTAACTGAAGTTCTAACGGTCGGTCAGAGCGAATTTTCAAACCAGGTAAATCGTGTTTGACTAACGTTTTTTCGCCGGCTTCAGCAGTTGCCAACGGCCAGAGTAGCCAGCGGCTGCCAGGGGAAAGAGTGCTTAAACTTGCAGAGTTTTGAGTCAGCCAAATTATCGGCAGTTTCGACCGATTATCGATCGCATCTTCCCCAGCATTAACCGCCGCTAAAGTTTCCAAAACTACCCGGTTGCCCGAAACGAGTCCAGTCGCGGCCGTCCAAAGTTTGACGTTTAACAGGCGCTTGCTAGCATAGAAGTAAAGAGACGCAGCAACTGTCACGGCTCGTTCAAATTCTTCTGGCTGCCACGCCGCAGCGCTGTCGAGAGCAATAATAATTTCTTGACCGCCGGCTGCAACTTCTAACTCTCTCACCCGCAGTTCTCCGTAGCGGGCGCTGGTGCGCCAGTGAATCAGGCGGGTCGGGTCTCCGTGGCGGTAAGGTCTCAGGTTGCGGGTGAGGCCTTCGGTAGCAGTTTGCGATCGACTGCGATTGTAAAATTGGGGGCTGTCTTCTTGACCGATGCGATCAATCAAAGGACAAGTGCTCAACGGCAAAACCTTGGGATACACAACCGCCACCGCTTTGACTGGGCGGCTGCGTCTGCACCAAAACAACCCTAAAGGTGCCGCCGTCCTCAAGTTTACCTCTTGCCAACGATAGACGCCGCGCTGCCGGACTTCCAGATAGTATGTATCCCTGTATATACTGTTCGGCTCTATGACTTCGATCGGGCGGACAACCGGTTCTCCCAATACAAACGGCAAGATGTCTACCACTTGCAACAGAGTCTGAGGTTGGCGGGCGCGATTTTCGATTTCTAGTTCGACGGTGATTTGATCGCCCGCACTCACCGGTTCGATCGGGCGGCGACGGACTTCCAGCGAACGGAGCGATTTTCCCGGCAAAACCGCCGCTACTCCCAACAGCGCCAATCCCCCACCGCTGAGCACGTAAAGCCACCCAGACATTGTATTAGTCGCAGACCCAAAAAAGAAAACCGTCATCCCCGACAGCAGCCAACCCGCGTAGGCAGGGGTAACAGCACGATTTTCGAGCCAGTCGGCGATTTTGTGACCGATGTTCATAGGAGTTGAAATTGTTAATTACTCGATCGCCCCATCCAGCCTAATTGTAAAATATTCTCAGCATTTAACACCGAATTAGCTGCGAGCGATAAAATTAGAAATCGGGCATTTTTTCGCAATAAATCTACATTGACCCCGCCCAAGAACGGATACAAGCCCCCGACACTCAGTCAGGGTCGATCTCCAAATTTTAGACTCTAGTTCCTGCTCCCAGATTAATCTGTCGAGTAAATCTAAAATCTAAAATCTAAAATCTAAAATAGACTGACTGGAGACCAAAAAATGAACCCATTAAACAATCCTACACCCCTTCAACCAGAGGCTCAAGGCCGCCGACGAACACCGCCCCCGCCCCCGCCCTTGGCTGCAACTCCTGCGCCGCCTCCACCTGCGCCGAGTGCGCCCCCCCCAGCCCAGCAGCAGCGGCCTGTCGAGACACCGGTCAGTACGATCGAACAAATGGTCAGAGATGCCCATAGCGCAGGAGCTTCCGACATTCACATCCGAGTCAGCCAAGTACCTCGATTTCGGATTCGGGGCGTGATGCAAGTAGCAACTAACCACCCCAAAGTAACCCCAGAAATTTTTGAAAATTACCTAGCCGAAATTCTCACCCCCGAACAGCGAAAACAATTTGCAACTACCAAGGAATTAGATTCAGCAATTTTTTACCCAGGCTTCGTGCGGTGTCGGCTAAACTGTTTTGATTCTCTCAGCGGCGGTGCCCTAGTATTGCGGTTGATTAGTTTGGAAATACCTACTATCGATTCCTTGAGGTTGCCAGAAGTTTTCAAAAATATCATTTTGCGATCGCAGGGATTAATATTGGTTACGGGGCCTACCGGTTCGGGGAAATCGACAACCGTAGCTGCGATGATCGACCACCTCAACCAGATGGAGCAAAAGCACGTAGTTACAATTGAAGACCCGATCGAATTCATTCACCCTTCTAAAAAATGCTTGGTCAGCCAGCGGGAAGTCGGCTTGCATACCCACGAGTTTCAGCAGGCTTTGCGGGCTGTTTTGCGGGAAGATCCAGATGTAATTCTGATCGGGGAAATGCGCGATCGCGTTACCATCAATACAGCATTGCAAGCAGCTCAAACTGGTCACTTAGTATTGGGAACTCTCCACACTCGCAGCGCCATTAACGCTATTAATCGGTTGTTAAACCTCTACCCGCCCGAGGAACAACAGGCGATGCGGATTCAAATTTGCGATTCTTTAGTAGCGGTAATTGCCCAACTTTTGCTGCCAACAGTTGACAACCGTCGGGTAGCAGTTCACGATATTTTGGTGAATACACCTGCCATGCACGATTACTTGATGAAAGGTGCTGATGATGAAGCTTTCCGATTAATGGAGCATGATACTTACGAAGGAATGCAGATTATCAACCAGGGTCTTTACAAACTGGTGCTTGAAGGCAGAGTGACGATCGAAGAAGCCGCCAAAACTTCTCCCGAAGCCAGCGATTTAGACCGTCGCTTGCGGACAGGGGGCTATGATGTTGGGGACGCTCGCGGCTTTGAAGGCAGCAAAAAAGAACGCACCGTTCGCGCCTAATAGCAGCACACATACAGGGGTAGGCACTGCAGGACTACCCCACCCATCAAGTAACAAGATTTTTAGCAGGCGGAAATATTTGATTAAGGCTTTTGTGCGTATTTTTACTTAACATAAAACTATATTTAGTAACCAAAAATACATTTTAATTAAAAAGTAAAATGCTATCATCAATAATGTCGAGTGTATTGTTAAGTTTTTTAAACGTAGACCCTACTTTACATAAACTTTAAAATTGCGTGAAAACTCGTAGGTTATTGCAAAGAAATAGTAAAGATATGTTCGGAGTATTGCCAACACTCAGCCATTTAAGTATATAGTTGTAGTGACAAATTTTGACAGAGAACATTCCGACTTTGCCGATATTTGCCGATCGCAGAAGTAAGCAGGTTACAAAAGGGCTTAATAAAACTACAAGCCCATCCAATGGTGTGTTTTCCTAATTAAGTAGCTTTCCGTCGAAAAAATCCTAAAACCAAGCAGACTTTTAAAGATTCTGTCCCTCGAAAATTTGTTTAACAACGCGCTTATCAGCAACGGTATTTCTAGAATTTAAAGGAGCAAAAAAAGTGAAGAGTGCATTTAACCAAAGAGAAGTGTTTGAAGGTGTCAGCAAAGCGGAAATAATTGAGCGCATCCAGCAGCTAGTTCCGCCCGGTTCCCCGGAACCCCAAGATCCTGAAATCCTCGCGGCATTACAAACTCTCACCGCACAGCTAATCGCAGCCTATCAAGCCGACGGACAATTAGAAAGCGAACCTTTTAGCGACGTGCGCGGTCGCACTATTCACCTATACGCATCTGCAGTCACCAGCCAAATCAAAGGAAAAACCATCTTAATCACCGGAGGAGAAGGATGTGTCGGTCGTTTCTTAATCGCAAAACTCCTCGAATTAGGCGCAACTAAAATCATTTCCGCAGACAACGCCCGATGTCAAAACCCCGAAGAAAATCTCCCGCTTTTTACCAGAGAAGGTGCTGTAACTTTCTATGCCGTCGATATTCGCAACCTCGACGCGCTCAAACACATATTTGAGGTAGAAAAACCAGCAATTGTTTTTCACCTAGCAGCCCAGCGCCAACCCGGACTAGCTGAAATCAAAATCCGAGAAACAGTTACAACCAGCTTGTTAGGATGTAAACACGTCATTCAACTCTGCGAAGAATACGGCGTAGAACACTGCATCTTCTCTTCGACAGGCAAAACATCTCGATATTTTACAACCGAAGTTTACGCCGCCTCGAAGAAGTTTGCCGAATGGCAATTTGCCAAAGCAGCTCAAGAAGGAAATGTCACTTACGGGATGGTTCGCTTTACTCATATGTTGGAAAATAGCTTGTTCTGCGAGCAAATGTCCAAAAAAGTAGAGCAAGGTAAAACAGTCAACGTTCACGCTCCCCACCGCTACGTAACTGCTCAAAATCTTTTTGAAGCCGTACATCTATTGCTGAATTCTCTGGTTGTGTCTGTTCCCGGAAAACTGAAATTTGTTGCCGTAAGTAATCTCGGTTGGCCGACAGAAACTTTGGAAGTAGCTCTTTATAAAATTCTTGAATCAGGCAAAAATCTGCCGATTTATTTTCAAGGACTTTTGCCTGGATACGAAGAACCGTTTTTCCTTGGACAATTTGACTGGAAAAAACCTACAGACATTCACCTCTTAATTAATGTTTTGGAAGATCCTTTTAGAAGCGTTAACGATACTGGCGACATGGTGAGTGTAGAATTAGCTCCTTTTTCTTTGCGCGTGTTAGATAAACAAGTGTCGAAGCTGGAAAGTTTAATCATCGATCCAGATTTCCCCGAAGTGCAAATCAAGCACGCTCTTGTGGCAGCGGAAAAAGAAGTGATTGCTTCCTCTTTTGCGTGGAGTGTCCCTGAAGACTTGTTGAAGATTTTGCAGTGGGGAATTAATCCCAAGAAATTGCAAGGTTACGGAACGGAAATCGCTGACTATAGCGAGATTATCGAACTCCTCCTGCAAGGAATCTGCGGGCGGCTTAACCAAGAAGTCTTGCACAGTGCTGGAGTTACGGCAGATGAGTTTGATGACTTAGTTGAGAGTCTTTCTACGCTGGATTTGATTAAAGCAGAAGTCGGATATTTGCGCTCGGTGTCGAGATACCTCAGAGAATTTGCACCCCCCGCACAGTTCACCACCAAAAAATCTGAACCTGTTGCTATCCCCGATGCAGCCTAGCTTGAACATAGTTTTGAGTTTGGAGATTACTTCCTGAGTGCCCACCCACAGGGGATGAATGAGTTATATCAATTCCGGTTGCACGAGCGAAATGATTGTTGACTGTTGACTGTTGACTGTTGACTGGGGGTCGAAAAACTCAATGGTTGATTGTTAACTGTTGACTCGATTTTATTATTCCCATGCAACCGGATTTGAGGTTAAACATCGACTAAGTGTTTAGTTGATTCAAAATAGAACACCTAGAAACTTGGTTTCTTTTAGAAACCAGGTTTCTCCAGTCTGAGCTTGTTTGAGGTTTAATTAAATTGAGTGACTTAACATTGTCAGAATTGACATAATATGATATTATTTGCGATCACACAACCGCAATCAAATTAATTTGTAGTGAGGACGCTAGTCCTAGTAGTTTTAGGAGAACTTAAGTCCTCACAACAAATGTGAGAATGGTGATTTTTTGCGGGCATGATATAATGATACTTTAGATAGCGTGGCACAGTGAGTTAACAAAGGTGCAATAAGATTAAATAAACTCAATGAACGAAAGAAATAAAATTAAATTAAGGTACTAGAATTGTGGAAATTAATCAGCTACTGTTCCTATTGATTGATGTTGTGCTATTGGCGATCGCCCTGATCCTTCTCATTCCCGTTGCAGTTCTATTTCTAGAATGCAGTGCAGCTTTCTTCTCCGGCTTCGACCCCACAGCGGAAACTAAAGCACCCCGCCCCAAAGTAGCAGTTTTAATTCCCGCTTACAACGAAGCAGCAGGAATTGCCGCCACCATCTCCACCATATTGCCGCAGCTAACACCTCAAGACCGCCTGTTAGTGATTGCTGACAACTGCACGGACGCCACGGCAGAAATCGCCCGTAACTGCGGTGCAAGTGCGATCGAGCGCCAAGACACACAACGCAAGGGCAAAGGATACGCACTGGATTTCGGCTTGCAGTCGATCGAATCAGACCCCCCTGAAGTAGTCATCATGGTTGACGCAGACTGCATCTGTCAGCCAGACTCTATAGAAAAATTAGCCCGGGTTGCAGTTGCTGAACAAAGACCAGTGCAAGCAACTTATCTCATGGAACAGCCACCAAATCCTACTCCTAAAGATTCCATTTCTGCTTTAGCATTTCTTGTGAAAAACTTAGTCCGTCCCAGCGGATTAAAACAGTTAGGATTCCCATCATTACTAACAGGTACTGGCATGGCTTTTCCCTGGTCTATAATTCGATCTGTTTCCCTAGCTAGCAGCAATATTGTTGAAGATATGCAGATGAGTTTGGATTTAGCGATCGCCGGACATCCAACAGTATTCTGCCCCGAAGCCAACGTCACCGGGTGTTTGCCACAGCAGCAGCAAGCAGCTAAAAGTCAAAGAACCAGATGGGAACACGGTCACATAGAGACATTGTTAACTCAAACTCCCCGGCTGACAGCAGCTTCAGTCGAGCAAAAACGTTTTGACTTATTGGCGATCGCCCTCGACTTATCCGTCCCTCCCCTATCGCTTTTAGTAGCTATTTGGCTAGCCTCTTTTGCCGCCTCATTAATAGCAGCACTTTTGGGGACATCCCCAATTCCAGCCGTCTTGTTAGGACTACAAGGATTGCTGATTTTAGTTTCCATTGTCGGCGCATGGGCCAAATTCGGGAAGGCCGATATTTCTGGCTCAACTCTTTTATCTGTACCTTTTTACATCCTTTGGAAAATCCCTTTGTATCTGGGTTTTCTCCTCAAGCGGCAAACTAAATGGGTACGGACAGAACGCGATGTTTAGTATTTGTAGAGTGAGTCATTCAGATACTTGATGCAACTCTACAATCTCGTTTCTGCTGCATATTTAATAAACTGGTGCAGACAAAACGCCATGTTTAATCGGAACTCCCCGCAGGGGGTAAGTTCCGATTAAGGAACGCCCAGAGTAAAAACACAAAATAAAAAGAAAAAATCTGAAGCTGGAAAATTCCAACTTCAGACTTTTACTAACTCCCCGGGTAGGATTTGAACCTACGACCAATCGGTTACACTTATCCCAACGTTTCCGAAGGGGGCGGACTATTTCATCATCCCTACAAATCATGTTTGTGATCTGTCGTCGGATGTCGGGCGCTATGAGATTTATTGGTTAGGCTCCTCATCTCTAGTCTCTGCACCTTTCCGGCTACTTGTGGTTTAAACCACGGCCTTTCGCCAGACTTGGCTCAAGATTGCCGCCACCCGAAGTGCTGCGGTTTCCTTGAATTCACCCGATTTTTCAGTACCCGTTACCGGATAGAGCTGCTATGTCACTAGGGCTTTTGGTGGATGCCAAAGGCTTGCATTCATTACAGCCGACCGCTCTGCCACTGAGCTACCGAGGATTGGGGGTTTTTGTTACCCACATTTACTAACAATAGCTGAACTTACTCGATTTGGCAAGGCCTTTGAGAAACTTTTTTTTTATCAGACAGCGAGCGGGTTTCAGCAGCTAATGCAGCCCCATTCTCAACTTGGCGAGGCGCTGCTGGGATTCTGGATCGAGGGAACTGGCGAGAAAGCGACTGGAATTTTGTTTACGGGATTTGTGCCGGCGCTCGCTGCGGCGGGCGGTGGACTCTACGTCAGCCGCTAGTTGTTCGGCGGACATCCATTCGGCACCGTAGCCGACTACGGTCAATTGCTGCGCTCGGTCTGAGGTGGCGACAATCATGCGGCCTTTGCCTTTGACCGATCGCAACTCGTAGCGCAAACTAGCACAAGATTTTTCAATATAGGTATCTGCTGTCTGACCGAAGTCAGTGTAGTGCACTGATAAATTTTTAGTAATAATTTCTTTAACGCCGGGAGTATCTCGATAGTGCGCGTCAAACACCAGCCTGGCCTCAAAATCTTGAACGGCGCTGTAGTTAACTAAAACCTCTATTAACTCGCGGCGAGCGGTTTCGAGTTCATCGCGATCGCGCTTCTCTCGGAGTCGAGGCCAAAGTCCAATTATGTTATAGCCGTCTACAAGTAAAACTGCTTGTGATACATAGGGTGACATGGTTCAAGGCTGAAGAGCTCCAGCACGTATAGGACATTATTTGCATTGTTCATCAAAGCTTTTGTTCAATAATATTACCTATTGATGTGTAATTGCTAGGTTACATCGCAATAATTAAACCCCCCAGACCCAGCTTTACCTGAGTTTTGGGGGGTTAGATTAACGGATAAATTTTCCAGCTTATTCGGCCGATTCCAGCGATACGGGCGATGGCTTACGCCCCGCTTCGCTACGTACAACTGTCGGCAGGGATATTTTCTCAACAGCAGGAGTACAACCGAGCCACTGCACCGACAACTCGGCGAACTGCTGCGGGGGGCCGCTCACGCAAAAACGAGTCGGTAGCGCAGTACCAGGATTCCGCAGCCCCAAAAGCTCCAATTCTCTGGCTGCAGCAGCCACCACCCGTACCGCAGGATCGATCAATGTCACCCCAGCAGGCAAAAGCGAGCGAAGCACAGGAGCCAACAGCGGATAATGAGTGCAGCCGTAAATCAGCGTATCGATGCGCTGCTGAATCAAAGGAGCCAAATATTCCCGCGCCACCTCACAAGTATAAGGGTCGTGAATCCGGTTTTGCTCCACCAGCGGCACAAAAGCCGGACAGCTAACCTGCCAAACTAGGCAAGAATCGTCCATCTCCAAAATCGCATTTCGATAAGCATTGCTAGCAGCCGTAGCAGGAGTTGCGATGACCCCGATCCGCTTGCCTTGCTGCACCGCAGCCTGCGCCCCCGGCAGAATTACTCCCAGCACCGGGATATCAAATTCAGCCTGCACCATCTCCATCGCCAAAGCAGAACTGGTGTTGCAGGCCATAATGACCATTTTCACATCCTGTTCCACCAACCACGCCATAATTTCGCGGACAAACTCCACAATTTCCGACGGCGTGCGAGTGCCGTAAGGCAGCCGCGCCGTATCTCCAAAATAAAGTATCGATTCGTTGGGCAATTGTCGGTACAACTGGGTCAAAACAGTCAAACCGCCCACGCCGCTGTCAAAAATACCGATTCTTTGTTGTCCAGAGTCTGTTGTCATTTGTTAATAGTTAGTTATCTGTTGGCAGTTGGCAGTTGGCAGTTGGCAGTTGTCAGTTGTCATTTGTTAATCGTTTGCGGTGGCTAATAACAGATAACCAATAAGATTAATCAACAGTCAACAGTCAACAGTCAACACCCCACTGCCTATTATCTTTGTTGAAGATAAAACAAAATGCCGCGAGCGATCGAAGCCGCCATTTGACTGCGGTAAGCTGGGTCAGAAAGCCTAGCAGCATCCTCAGCACCCGTCACAAAACCCACCTCCAGCAAAACAGAAGGCATAGAAGTCTTCCTCAAAACATAAAATCGCGCCTGCCGCACCCGGCGGTCAGGCGCCCCCGTGCCCTCCAAAATACTGGCGTGAATCACCCTCGCCAAATCTTGGCCGTTATTGAAATAATAAGTCTCAATCCCACTGATATCCGGCCGACTCATATTAATCGCATTCGCGTGAATGCTGACAAACAAAGTAGCATTCACTCGTTCCGCCAAAGAAACTCTGGGTTCCAGGTCGATTTCCCTGTCATCAGTCCGAGTCATCACCGCCTGCACGCCTTGCTGTTCCAGCAGCCTCGCCACCTGAAGCGAGATATCCAAAACAATCTCCTTCTCCTGAATGCCCTGAATCCCGACTGCCCCCGGATCGCGGCCACCGTGACCAGGATCGATCACTATTACGGCGCGGCGGTTTGAAGCTTGGGGCAACTCATCGGTTCCGAAAGTCCTTCTCGGCAAAGGTTGCTGCTGGCTGGGAGTGCGAGTGAAAGGCTGCTGCGCGCTAGCATTCGATCGCAACTGCAAAGACAGCAACTGCGGGTTTGGTCTCGTCACCCTACCTACCTCTACCCCCGATCGCGGCTGCACCCAAATCACCACAGTCTCCGCATCTTCTTGGCTGGCTGTAAACGATACAGGACTGTTGGCATCGAGCTGAGGAATTTCCCCCGTTAGGACACCAGAAGCGATCCTGATCCAGTAATATCTCGACCCCTGGTCCCAGCCACTGGTATAGGAGACTTGGCGGTCAGTTCTCACCACCAGTTGCGTGCCGTTACTGGCTAAATCAATTGACTGAACTCTCGCTAAATTTCCTTGAGCTTGTCTAGCCGGAGGATCTACAGTCAGGCGGCGGGGAACCGAGGGCTGTCGTACTACACTTCCAGGCAATAGCACAACCCCGCCCAAATTGCTCACTGACGCCCGCCACTGAGTATTAGGACTTTTCATCCGCAAAGTCACGCGGGTAACGGGCGGGTCTGTTGGCAGTTGCCGGACTTCAATCTTGTCAACCCCGTGCTGACCGTTAGTTTGAGGCTGTTGGCTGCTTAGGCTTGGAGCTAAACTCGCTCCTTCAATATCGAGGGTGGCAATGTCCCCAGCCCGACTTTGTTGAAAATTAATTTGGGGGCGACCGCCCTCCGTGCGGACTAAAAAACCGTCCGCCGTCACCTGAACGTTCTGAACTACAGTCGCCTCGCCCGACTGGGCTTGGGGTGCTGAAGATTCAACCGATAACCTTTCTCCCCCCGGCTCTGAAATCGGATTTTGAGTTTCTCCCCGCACCGGCGTTGGCAAATCCACTGTCCACTCGCTCGGAGAAATCCCCCGGAATTTTACTTGCTGAGGGTCTATAGTAAACCCGTCTCTGATCTCGACCACAATTCTGGTCGTATCGTTGTCAAACTGCCCTACCCGCACCGATTCGATCGCCCCTGAGAGCGGTCTGCTGACCGATGGACGACCCAGACTCGTCCCCGGCAAGTCGATTACCAACCGCATCGGGTTGAAAATCAGTTGAGCCTTGGGTTGTACTCCCCCATCTGTTGTAATGTAAAGCCGGTTCTCTGAAGCATCAAACCGCCAAGATTGCAGTCTAGCTGCTTCGGCGGCTCCGGCGAGCAAAAATACACTTAAGAAACTCGGTAGTAGCCAGTGGAATTTCACGACAGTTTTTTCCTCGTTTGCGTTACTGCCAAAAGCTGGAAGGGCGCTGCTTGCCCTCAGAGGCTTTCAGCAGTTAGCCGCCAGCAGACCGGGGGCACGGGAGCCCTCAGTTGTTGGCTAAATTGACTTTTTTATGCGTTAACAGGCTCCCAAATGCCAGATACGGGCATTTTTGAACTTTCCCGTATACTTGGGGGCGATCGGTTATAAGCAGACTGAAAGATTGTTGGCACAAGGGAAGGTATTTATTTTTAGGAGCAAGAAACAAGGTGTTTCTTGAAGCTAGAAGGTACAAGTTAGAACGTAGAATTTTACCGTTCTTCCAGGGAGGGGTTTCATCGCTCTTTAATGTTGGCGAAGGTCGTTACGGCAAGGGTTATAATCCGCTTTACACTTGCGTTTTGTTCTAACTTTTCCTAAACTACCTCAATAACTTAACAACTTACCTCGGTAACAATCCGGATTTCCAAGATTGAGGTAACTTTTCAAGGTCACCAAATGTTAGTCCCTGACAAACTGACATATTTTTTGAAAAAAGCTTTTTTGCTACTTTTTTGCTAAGAGATTGACATTTAAATACAACTACATATCGCCCCTGCTCTCTTTTTTTCTGGATTTTTTGAATCAGTGGCTTTCGGTGCTGCTTGACACTTAGTGGGGCGATCTTAATCGCGCCCACCAATTTTACACTATGATAGCTAGTCCATGTTTTCAGCAGTAACGGGAGAGTTTTGTGTGTTACTTGGGTCGGCAATGCTTTGTACTTTCGACTCTTTTTGAGTGAACGATCGACACCCAGAGCATTGGTTGGTTGACCTGAGAAAAAGTTTTGACCGTAGATATAATAGTTATTGCAGTTGTAAAGTTTGTTGGACAGCAAAGATAATCGATCGGCTTCTGGGTAAAACCTGTGATTTGGTTTAATGACTTGCCTTTCGACTAACTGCATAACTTGGATGTGTACTACCAGTTAGAGAAGATACACTATCTTGGTGATTGTGTCAATCTCTGACCGAAAGCATCCAGGATACAAGCCCCCGGATTCATTCCAACGCAAAGACTCAGGACCCAGAAATAAAAAACCTGTATCCGATAAAGAAGCTCTCGAATTGATCCGTGGGGTCAATGCTTCAATTCTCAAATCTCAAATCTCAAATCTCAAATCGATTGACCTTCTAAAAAAATGGCAATCAATAACAGTAGATACATGACATCACAGAAAGACGGAGACTTACTTTCCTGCAGGAGTCGTCCACAGCAAACAAGTGGTTTAGGTTAGCTCAAGCCTGTAGATAGCCGCTGGGGAGTCAATCTCGAAGATCAAATCGACTGACTCTCAAGATAGGGAAGTTTTGTACTATAGCAAATGCCCTGACTGTGAGGACGTTCTTAATTTTTGAAACCTAAGCGGTCGATTGCGCCTTCTTGCAGGACTTCTTTTTACCCGCTTTGCTTCGCCCCTAGAGCTTTCAACATCTGCTATACAATACCCCCCGTGCGATCGAGTTCTAGCAAATTTATTTTTAAGCGGGATCGATACCTGCAAGTTATTTTTTTCCCCTAATAATCCACGGCCCCATGTCTAATCAACAGTGCTGCAATTCGCTCTCACCCATAGGTGCAAAATTCCGGCTCATCCAGTTCAAAATTGCTTGATTTACTTGTTCCGGGCATTCATCCTGGGGACAGTGGCCGGCATTGTCTAATTCTACTAGCTCTACATAATTGGGATTGCATTCGACAAATTGGTGGGGTCGGGCGAACCGAGGGGGAATCATCCGGTCTTGTTTGCCCCAAATTAACAGCATGGGGATTGTTAAATTTCGCATCACAATCTTGACACTGGGGCAAAATTGTGAGCTGCCTACAGCTTTAAATAAAGCGCAGAAGGCGCGGGCGGCTCCCCGATCGCCCGCTGGCCCTGCTAGAATTTCCACTAATTCGTCGGTAACAGCTTCGGGGTTGGAGTAGGCAAAGCCAATCCAGCGACGGACAAAGGAAGGCTTGCGGGCCAAATAAAACAAAGGCCTGAGTACGATCGGAGAAACAAACAAACTTTCAACGGCTTCGATCGCCGGAAGCAGCCATCCAGGTACCGCCTCGGCTCGCACAGAGGGGTCCGGGAGGCTAATCATTACCGTGCCGGCCACCATGTCCGGGTGAGCTGCAGCTACGGCCAGACAAATTAGCGAGCCTATCGAGTTTCCTGCCAATATTACTGGCTCTCTGATAAAAGTTAGCCAAAAATCATAAACTTGATCGACCCACAAAGAGACAGAGTAGTCGATCGGAGCTTTTTGGGAAGCGCCAAACCCTAACAAATCCAAGGCGTAAACCGTTTGGTTTTCGGCGAGTTGGGCGAGATTTTGTCGCCAGTGACCGATCGAAGCTCCAAACCCGTGCAGTAAAATAATCGGCGTTCCCGATGCGCGCGGCGCCATTGGTTCGGCTGCAGAATCTTGAGATTCGACCGCGCCTTGATTTCGTACCCCATCGGGCCGCAAATAAGTGTAGCGAGTTTGCCAACCCCGCCACATCCAGTCTCGTTGAGTTCCCACCCGTTGGTGCCACAGCAGAGAATTTGTCAATTTTGCCTCAACTCGCAACATAAATTTACACTTGCTTATACCTATTCTACAAGGCAAATCAGGCGACTTGGGGGACTTGCCAGACCGGGCGAGATGGGCTAGAAAAAGCGACTTTACCTCATCCTTAAGCTTTTACCCTGAATTTTTGACGGTTTTGTCATCAATCGGGCAAGGGAGCGGGCGATCGTGTGTGAAGTTAAAATAAAACTAGGCAGAAACTCAGCCAGACTGAGTAGAATAGCAAGTATTGTAAGAATTCATTTACGATCGTCCAAATATTCCCCAAGGCTTTAGCGCAGGGGACACAGGGCGCGGTAGTACGTCCGGTAAGGGTAACACCTTATAAAACAGTTTGATCGTCAATCGTGAAAAATTGACCAATCAAACCTGTAACTATCAAAAAGCTTCGCTATTAAACTACTGCTTGTAAAACCATTCATGCCTGTGATTGAAAGAAGACAAAATCGCAACCTACCCCAGATCAACGAAAATATTCGATACCCCAAAATCCGGGTAATCGATACCGACGGCGCGCAACTAGGGATATTGACGCCTGCAGAAGCGCTGCGCCTGGCAGAAGAAAAAGAACTCGATCTCGTACTTGTCAGCGACAAAGCTGACCCGCCCGTATGCCGGGTAATGGACTATGGGAAGTACAAATTTGAGCAGGAAAAGAAAGCGCGAGAAGCAAAGCGGAAGCAGCACACTGCCGATGTTAAAGAAGTGAAGATGCGCTACAAAATTGAAGAACACGACTACCAAGTGCGCCTCAAACTAGCAGACCGCTTTATCAAATCTGGGGACAAAGTAAAAGCCACGATCATGTTCAGAGGTCGGGAAATCCAACACAGCAACCTAGCAGAGGACTTGCTTAAGCGCATGGCCACAGATTTGCAGGAAATCGCAGAAGTGCAGCAAGCGCCGAAAAAAGAAGGACGCAGTATGATGATGCTGCTGTCGCCGAAAAAAGTATAAATAGATAGTCATTAGTGAGCAGTCATCAGTCATAAACTGGTGACTGATAGCTGATGACTTCCGAAGTTAGTCAGGAATAAGCTACCACACAGGGAAATCAACGCTGCATGGAAAATTTTCAAATCAGCGGTTCGGCGGGAGTAAGACAAGGAGTGCTACGATCGCTCAACCTGCGATCGGAAGAAGTAGAGCGAACCGCACTGATGTTCCTCGTCTACACTCTAACCTCCGTCGGGCTGATCTGGCTGGAACTCAGCACAGTAGGTCTGTTTTTAGACGAGTACGGTGCAGACAAAATGCCTTTTATCTACATAGCCAGCGCCTTTATCGGTTCGGGCTTGGGATTTGTTTATTCGTGGTTGCAAAAAATCCTGCCGCTGAGGCGCACCGTCGTAGTGGTTCTGGGCATGATGTCGGTACCGCTATTTTTGTTTCGATTCGGAATAGGCTACGAAAATACTAAGATAGCTGGCATTAGCATCGCTTTTATTACTATTTTTTTGATGTGGCTATGGGTGGAAGCTTGCTATGTCCTCAATGACCTTAATACTTCTATTACTTCCAACCAACTGTTTAATATTAGAGAAATCAAGCGCACCTATCCGCTAGTCAGTAGTGGCTATCTAGTAGCTGGAGTAGTCAGCGGATTTTCTCTGCCTGTTTTGCTGTACGTAGTCGGACTCAAAAACGTTACCCTCATATCGGGGCTGATGGTGGCAACAGGCTCGGTGTTGCTCTACTACCTCACGGAAAAATACAGCCAAGCATTCCCGGAAACGGCTCACTGGACGGATGACGACGAAGACGACGACCAAGAAGAATTTACCGCCCGCAAAGTTACAGGCCCACTTCAAAAATACGCCGTACCTCTAGTCAGTTTCTTCATCCTCGCAGAAGTCGTCTATGTGCTGGTAGATTTCCAATTCTACAGCCAGCTAGAATACCAAAACCCGGGGGACGGAGCTAGCTGGATCGCTAGCTTCCTGGGCATTTATGAAGGCATACAAGGCCTGTTTCAAGTGGCGACTCAGTGGTTCGCTTCGAGCCGATTGGTGGAAAGAATTGGTGTATTCGTGACGGCGATGATTTTGCCGGCGGGCATCGCTATACTAGGGGTGCTGACCATAGGAGCATCTCTGGGCCAGCTAGTATCTGTGTTTATCGGGCTGATATTGCTGAGATTTTTAGACGAACTGCTGCACTACACGCTTTTGGAAACCGTTAGCCCGGTTTTATTTCAACCGATTCCCGACAATATTCGATCGGGCATTCAAACTCTGGTCAACGGTGTGGGCGAACCTTTGTCCTGCGGAGCTACAGGAGTAGGCATCCTGATTATGCTGTGGGTGACAGGCAAGATACTTCCCCAGCAAGACGAAAATGTATTTCACGACCAGCAAAGCTTGATATTTATTGGCGTGATCGTCATATTGGCACTGTTGTGGGTGTTTGTCGTATGGTTGATCCGCTCTCAATACGTGGGTTTGTTGGTCAAAAGTGCGGAGCGGGGGCGCTTGGGAGTCACAGACGTTGACCTCAAAGCTCTCAAACGCGCAGTGGTGGAAACTCTACAAAAGCCGGGCGGCGAAGATGAAAAGCGCTCTTGCATAGAACTCCTGACGCAAATTGACCCCAAAAATGTCGGAGAAGTTCTGGCTCCCCTCCTCGATTCGCTGTCCCCAGGTTTGCAGCGCCAGAGCTTGGAAACGATGCTGCAACACCCGAACCCCGCATATTTAGAATCAGTCCGCGCACTCTCGCAGCAATCCTTGCCGCCGGAGGTTCTGGCCTTGGCTTTGCGCTACATCTGGCTGACGGAAGCTGAACCGAATATTGAGAGCTTGAGGCCTTACTTGCAGCCGACGGTCGATCCGGTGGTGCGGGGGACGGCGGCTGCTTTAATTATGAGAAGGGGCGATCGCCTGCAAAAGGCAGAGGCTACTAACACGCTTCGCCAAATGCTGACGCACAAGCAAGAGCGGGAACGTGTTATGGGGACGCGGGCTCTGGGAGAAGCTGATTATTTGCAAGGACTGCGGCTGCATATCCCCAATCTGTTGCAAGATGAATCTCTGCGAGTGCGCTGCGCTCTGTTAGACGTGATTTCGTCTACTCATTCGGAAGAATATTATCCTTCGCTGCTGC
Source organism: Microcoleus sp. Pol12B5 (assembly GCF_036701335.1). NCBI lineage: Bacteria > Bacillati > Cyanobacteriota > Cyanophyceae > Oscillatoriales > Microcoleaceae > Microcoleus > Microcoleus sp. Pol12B5. The sequence continues at coordinate 25,163 of NZ_JAUBQQ010000072.1, forward strand.
GCGGACTTGGTTACAAATCGACTAGGGAAGCGGCTTTGCAAGCTATAGTCAAACTTCACAACGACGCCATTCCTTTGCTCGTGTATTTGGCTGAGGATATCCACAAGTCGGATTTGGTCAGGTTGCAAGCTTGGACGGCTCTGGGTCAAATTGGGACAAATGAGGCGATCGACATTTTGGTCAGCAATTTGATGACGGCTTGGGGAACGACGAGGCGCAATATCCTCCGCATCCTGTTGAAAATGCCTTCGGAAGCTGGGATAGAAGGGGTTCTAGACCGCATCGGCCGTAGCGGCTTGGAAACTCTTATCGAACAGGAGTTAATGTTTATCGGTCAAATTTATGCAGGTCTGGTAGATTTGTCTGGGGTAACAAGCTACGGCAATTTCTCAGAGCGAGAGGCTAACAGCGCTCGGAAACCGGGGAACGATACGGCTCAATTGTTGCAGCGGGCTCTGGCGGGGTTGGAAGCTGATGCTAGGGAGCGGTGTTTTTTGCTGATGAAGTTTCTTTATCCGCTGGACACGGTACAAGCGGCTGCTTTCAACATCGCTTCTGGCCAACCTTCTTTGGTTGCTAGGGGATTGGAAATTCTCGATAATACTGTGGATATAGCTAGGAAGCGATCGCTCATCAATTTGTTAGACCAACACTCGGAAAGAGAAAAATTGAGCAACCTCTCGGAATTGATGGTTTACAAACCTCTAGCCCCTAGCGATCGTTTGCGCCGCTTGCTAGAATTGCGCCATTTCCTTTCGGATTGGGCATTGGCCTGCTGCTTTCACTTGGCGAGGGAAGCGCGCTGGAGTCTTACGGCTCAACAAACTCTCGTCTGTCTGCAGCACCCGACGGGTTTTGTCCGCGAAGCAGTGTTAGCCTATTTGAAAATAGCCTCGCCCCGGGCTTTGGTCGAATTGTTGCCCAGGCTGCAAAATGACCCCGATAATTTGGTATCCGCTCAAGTTGAAGAGATGATGGCAGAGTTGGGTGCTGGGGGAAAAAGGTAAAGAAGGAAGAAGGAAGAGGGAAGAAGGAAGAAGGAAGAAGGAAGAGGGAAGAGGAAATAAAAAGAAACTATGTCCAATGCCCAATGCCCAATGCCCAATGCCCAATGCCCAATGCCTCTTCCTCTTCCTTTGTTTAAGTTTAAATTAATCATTGCATCTCATTATGTTAACAAGCGTCGAACGCCTATTGTTTGTGAGGGAGGTTCCGATTTTTAAGGAACTGCGGGATGATTTTCTCGTGCGTCTAGCATCGGTAATGGATGAACTTTCGTTTCCTTCCAAGCACAGGATTTTTACGGAAGGACAAGAAGGGCGGTCTCTCTATATTTTGGTATCGGGAACGGTGCGCGTGCATATAGGCGATCGGGATTTGGCACAGTTGAAAGCAGGGGCTTGTTTCGGAGAAATGTCGCTGTTTGATGCGGAACCTCGATCGGCTTCTATTTCTACTCTTGAACAATCCGAGTGTTTGATGCTGACTCAAATGCAGCTTTATGATGCGATTGATGAAACGCCGGGAATTGCGGTGAATATTATTCGCTTGCTGTCGCGCCGGATTCGGGAGTTGAATCAAAAGTTGAATGCTAAAGAAGCCATGATGCCTCCTACAGAGACTGTGAGAGTTCCTGAAATGCGATGAAATTGGGGAATTGAGAATTGTGTTTTTAGTCGATCGGTAATTCTGCACAATTTATATTCTGTAAGGTGCCAATAGCGCATAATTTCTCTGGCTAGTGTCCGCTATTGGCACCTTACGAATAGCCAGGGTAAACGCATCTAAATTAATTTGATAACAAGGTGAATTTGTGCATAACTAAATAGGACTTGCTGAATAATTGATCGCTTTTTGGCGATGGGGAGTGATTGATTATTCAACCAGAGTTAAAGATGAGTTTTTCCTGCCTCATTTTGAGTAAAATATAAGCGCAAATTATGTTAAGCCCAAAAACAGGGATTGTTTTCCCCGAACCGCATACAAACATACAAAAAACCCGGCGCCACCAGGTAGAAAGGTTCATTACTAATAAAGTGATAGTGATAGCAATAGCTGTAATAGAGGTATTCTCAAGTTGTGTCATTACCAGATTCAGGTTAAATCTTCGTTTACGCAAGCCCCAAATTTTCCTTCAATTGCTTGACGAATCCTCTCCTCTTCCTTTGCTTGCTTCTTTTTTTCTTTACTCACATTGGCTGGAGGTCTTTCTAGAGGTGGTTAACTGATTCTAATTCCTTTTTCTTTAGACCAAGCTCGGTTTTCTCGCTTTACGATAAATCCGCTCTGCATGAACGGACTCACCAATAATATCCTGTGAAGCTATAATAAGCTTCTACTGATGCTTTCAAGTCTCCTGATTCCTTAAAATTATCCCAGCTCATCCGGTCTAAAAATACATATCCTTCAAATTAAGATTTAATTTAATCGCTGGTATTTATAATTATGAACTTTCTTTAAAGACTAAATTAGATATCGCCTGAGACTTTCGCAACAGGTATAATAATATTCTCATCAAAAAAAATGTAACTATAGACAAGCACCAAACCCGAATCTTTATCAGTCATAGCCAATCTCAAATCTCAAATCTCAAATGGCATGACTATCACCAATAAGACCGGCCCTTCCAAAAAACTCCCACAGTAACTCCGATTAGTGCAGCTTCCGATAAACTTGCTAATAAAGGAGGGATGGGTAGGAATGACTTTAACACCAAACCCAAGAGCACGCAGAAAACTAAAACCCACAAACTAACTCGGTTGAGCAAAAATTGTTGTTGCCAATACTCTAAAAAGTACACTGCTAAAGCTCCCATTCCCAGTGCAGCAACGAAAGGTATCAATGTCCCGAGGGATGGGCCGTAAAGAAGCGTCACGACGTTGCGGATTGGCCGCGATTGCGTGAAACCCCAGGCTAAAAATAACTCCAATCCAACCACGATGCAGTTGACGAGGGCGGCAATTTGCAGCATTTCTTGCCAAGGTAAAAGTTTTAAGCGCCGCAGAAAATTACTCACGATCGGCAGATTAGGTAGGTTGCTTTGATTTTATAACAGTTTTGCCCTGGTGATCGACCTTTGATGACAATTTGTGAAGTAAAATAAAGATATAGAGCAGTCTCTTGACAAATTCACCCAGAGTACCTGCCTATTAGTTGTTGGAACCGTGAAAGGAAAAAAGTTATGGTGGAGAACACTGTCGATTGTGCTGTAGCTTGCGTCAATGGCTGCGTTCTGGGCGACAAGTGCCCGAAGCGGGAATACGCAGAAGCAACGTCCAACTTTATTGAAAATGCTTCTCTGGATAAAATGCTAGAAATAGCAGAGGAAGCGGTGAGAAGGAAACGGACGGAACCCCCCAAATGGATAATTCCTGATTTTCCCGAATAGAATTAACATCCACATTAAAAAGCGATCGCCCGTTGCAAAAGGGCGATCGCTTTTTGTATTCCCAATGAAATAGCCGATCGTAATCCATATATTTCCTGGGATAGAAGCTTTGAGCTTAAATAGCAATTATGATGCCAGTTAATGACACCCATTTGCAATAAATAAAAATAATTCAGCTCAAGTGAAATTCGGACATTTTTAATTTAATTGAGTTCAAAAACAAACAGGAGCAAGTCTCGTGGCACAGCAAAAGGAACGCAAGGCAAAAACAACAATAGATGGTGATAATTTGGGCGAATTGCCTCAAGAAATTACCGAATCTTACGGTATCGGTGTCATCGCTCAACCGGAATTGAGCGATGATGACATAACAAATCTGCAGGACAGCAGTTCGGAATACTCTTCCACTTCCCAAATCGGCGGCGAGGATGGCGATCAGGCTGCGGAACAAGAAAGTGCCACTGGCGAGCAATCTGTGGGCGGAACCGCGCCTACTCCAGACCTGGATATGGTTGACGAACTCGGAGCCGCTGCGGGCATAGAATTGCCAGATGGCGCTATTTTGCACACAACAAATATGCTTGAACGTCGAGATGAAAGTCGCTGGGAATTAGACCCGAGTTCTGCGGAAGATTATCAGGAACGACCGGATTTCTAGGCTTATTTTGTACAAAAAAATAGGTAGTATAATAGGAGCGGGTTCACCAGTATCCATACTTCATATCCCAAGTATTTGTAAATCCGCCCCTCCTCACCTTTGCTCTCGCAACACGTATCCAAATCCCCTAACCGTATGCAGCAGGCGTTTGGAGTTACTTGCTTCTAACTTAATCCGTAACGCACGAATATACACTTCAATAATTTTTGACTCGCTTATAAAATCGCAACCCCAAAATTTTGCTAAAATCCGGTCGTTGGTAATGACTTGACGGGGATTTTGCAGCATAAATTCTAACAAATTAAACTCTTTGGCAGTGAGTTCAATTAGTTGATTACCTCGACAAACTTCATGGGTTAAACCGTTCAATACTAGGTCTTCAAATTGTAAATTATCCGGGTCATTTGCTTGAGTTCGGTGCAGACGTGCTTTAACTCTCGCGAGGAGTTCTTCCATACTGAAAGGCTTAGTAACATAATCATCGGCCCCAGCATTTAATCCAGTCACGCGATCGGGTACTTCATCTTTTGCTGTCAACATAATTATTGGTACTTGAACACCAGTCGATCGCAACCTTAAACAGATGTCTAATCCAGAGATGCCGGGAAGCATCCAATCTAAAATTAATAAATGCGGTTGAGCATCACGAGCGATCGTTAATCCATCCAATCCATTTGGGGCGACAGTGACGTGATATCTTTCCAGAGTAAGTTCAGATTCGATGAATTTTGCCAGTTTAGGGTCATCTTCAACAAGGAGAATGCGATCGCTCATAGCTGCGGATTCCAGACAGGTAAGGTGATAGTAAAAATACTACCTTCTCCCGGTTTAGAGCGGAGCGTAATACGTCCTTCCATGCCTTCGATCAGGCTTTTGGCGATCGCCAATCCCAACCCTGTACCGTCTCTAAAGCGCGTCATTGACTCATCCACCCGGTAAAATTGTTCAAAAATCCGGTTTTGATGGGGGAGAGAAATACCAATTCCGCGATCGCCGACATGAATCATTACCTGCTGTTCCCTCTTTTCTAAGACTAACTGAACTGGTTGTTCGGGAGCAGAATACTTGATTGCATTATCGACTAAGTTAATTAACACTTGTTGTAAACGATCCTGATCCGCACAGGTTACAACATCCTCATCATTTGACACGAAAATGATTTTCCGATTGCTAACTTTTTGACTCATCTGGGCTACCTAAGCCACCAGAGTATTCAGTATCACCGGATTCAAACGAAAGTGCAAGTTGCCACTATCAGCCCGTGCCAAATCGAGCAAATCTTCCAACATCCGAATCGTGCGTTCAGTTTCCCCAACGGCTGTTTCCAGTGCTTGTTGCTGATAGTCACTTAAGTTAGTGCTTCGTCACAGCAAACTTTGTAAATAACCAACTACAACCGTCAGAGGAGTGCGTAATTCGTGGGAAACATTACCGACACATTGGCGTTGCTGCTCCCAAGAACCAGATAAGCGAAACAACATCTCATTAAAGGTTTGCGCTAGTCCTAAAATCTCATCAGGAGTCTGATGCAGTTGGAGTTTTGCCGCCTGCAAATTATCAGCAGACAAAGTGCTAGCTACCTGACTCATATGTTCCAAAGGATGGAGAGCTTGACGAATGCGACTGGCGATCGCCAACATTAACACTAAGATTACCACAATACTGACAAAAATTAGACTGCGAATCCCATCATTTAATTGACGTTGCTCATCAGTGATATCTTGAGAGAAATATACCGTACCCAGCGACTCATTTTTAATCCTCAGAGTTCTGGTACAGATCACAGGGTAAGAGCGTCTCAATCATGCTTGACAAAAGGAATCCGAAGAATCTAAGATCGGGTCAAGAAAACAAGAACTGATAATTTGAATCAGATAATCATTATCCATAGCTGCCCGTTTCATTTTTTGTCGAAGACTACGTTTGTAAGTAGGTTCGCAGTTGAGGGCATTCAGCGCAATACGTCGCAGGACAGCCAAATTCCGGGGACTGTGGAAAGAGCGAATCCGGCAAGCATCTTCTGCAAAGGTACAATCTAAAGTCCAATGAGCCTGATTTTCAATCCCCCAATGTTTTCGGATGGCTCGACCCAAAAGTTGGGCATCACTATCTAAAGAAGTTAGATAGAATTGCACTTCCCGAGTAGTTTTGTTCCAAAGATGACGCACTCGAACAACCATGACCACACTTTTTAATCCCGCCCATAATCGCGGTTGGTAAAGCTCACCAATGACCGTAATTGGCACCGACCAAACTTGGCGGATTTCTCGCCGATGATGACCGGACTCAATCCGTTGCTCATAACTGAAATCAATCCCGGAAAATTGCTGTGCAGAAGCTCTCTCAAACCATTCTTTAACCTGATGATGGAGAGTGGGATGATTAGCTTTAAGTGTCAGGACATAATTTCCTTTTTTTTCAATAATCTTTTGAGCAATTTCAGTTTGAGTCCCCATAGCATCAATAGTAATGATAGAATCAGTGATGTCTAGCAACTCTAATAATGCCGGAATAGCAGTAATCTCATTCGATTTATCATCCACTTTCATCGGCGCCCAAACAAGACGTTGTTCAGAAGACCAAGCAGTAATAACATGAAGTGCCGATTTGCCTTGATTGCGGTCATAAGAACCTCTAATTGTCTTACCATCAATGGGAATAATTTCTCCTCCTGTCTTAGTGACGAGAGTTTCTACCCATCGTCCAAAGCATCGATTTAATGCTTCTGGGTCAAGGAACT
>NZ_JAUBQQ010000073.1:0-10350 GCF_036701335.1 Microcoleus sp. Pol12B5
TTGTGTTTGTAAGGCAATGATCTATATATATATTGCCTTACAGATTTTTTTTTGCTCACTTTTTCAGTGCCATTGGACTTTAGTCCTCTGATTTGTATGAAGACTTGCATTCCTGACTACAAACAGCTTGATTACGGATAATTATTAGGATTATCAATAGCAAACCCTGCCGACTGAGCAATATCCAGCAATCTGTTGTCCGCCGAAACAAAAATTAGTTGAGTATCTGGGATGGATGTTAAAAGAGATTGAACGCGCAAAGCAGACGCTAATTGCACAGCATCATAAGCCCGCAGTGGATATTGAATAATCAATTCACCCGCCCTTTCAACCAGTGCCAGATCAACTTCGATAACTCTATACCGACTATTGAATTCAGAGCGAAACTTTGCAATAAGTGCAGCAACTTCCGCAGCAGTTATACCGCCTTCACGTTGTCTGCGTGCAAAAGCACTAAGAACTTCCACCCAGGTGATGCTGACTAGAAGCAGCGAGTTACCAGTCTGGGAATCCGTGAGCATTTTTATCCAAGGGCTGCCAATTTCAACCACATATCTTTTGATGAGGGCGCTGCTATCCAAAAAATAAATGTTTACCACGGGCCGCGATCCTCGATAATCATTTCTGATAGAGGCTTGCCCGGTTTTGCCCCTAACCTTTTAGCCAATTCATACACCTCTTCATCAGTGACAGCCTCGACGTTATGGGGATCGTTAGGTAGTGGAGTCACCAATCCTCGGTCAACTAAGAACTGGATTGCCAATTCTGCCTGCTTTTTTGGATCATCTGGCCAGAGTTGAATCTGCACAGTTTCCCCATCTTTGAAAGACACAGAACTCAAGGGACGAAAAACCCCGTTTTCGTAGATAGCAGTAATAGTTTCTGGCATAATTAGCCTCTTAATTAAATGCTTTGATTTATTGTACTTCTTTTAATTACTTCGTTGCCACCACAGCCAAATTCCAAGCCAAGCGCTTCATCAAAGGCAACTTTTTCAAAAATCCATCCAACTCTTCTAACCGACAGTATTCCGGTTTCAATCTATCTTGTTCAATGATAATCTTTTTCCAATAACGCTCCTCATTTGGATGCACTTTTTCTATCAAATAAAAGCGCAAAAAAACCCAAAGCGATGTCAGCCAAAACGTATCATAAGCCGTCTCCGAAAACAAAGACTTGACAAAATTCACAATATTAATATCCAAAGGACTTTCATCCTCCGTCCGCACCTCAGTCGCCATCCTGCGGTAAACATTTATCACCGGATTGTGCTTCATCGGGTCCCAAAAGCAAGCTTTGCCACCCGGTTTTAGCACCCGGTGCATTTCGCGAATTGCCTTTTCTGGTTCCGGTAAATGGTGCAACAAATTAGAAGCGTAAACAATATCAAAACTATTGTCCGGGAAATCCAGCGCCATTGCATTCACCGTGCAGCCGTCTATTTTGACGCCGTTTTTCTCAGCCAATTTCAGAGCAACTTCTACCATGCCCTGAGAATAGTCGGCAGCCACACAATCGGCGCCTTTTTTAGCAAAATAAACGCTGTTTTCTCCCGCGCCGCAGCCTAAATCTAACAGGCGTTTGCCTGTAATATCGCCCATTTGCTGGACGATAAATCTATTTTCTGGGGCGGTACAAGCTTCAAAGTAATCATTGACTCGAATGCCGTCAATATCGATTGTGGATGCCCAAGCATCGTGGAATTGCCGCTCTTTTTTTAAAGTTTCGTCTTGCATTTTTCAAGAGTTGGTTATTAGTAAAAAAAAGTAATTTTAAACCGCAGATAAACCCGGATCAAGGCAGATTAATTGAGATTTATCTGCTTCCACCTGGGTTCGTCTGCGGTTTGTTTCAAGAAAAATGGCTGACAGTAAATTTATCAGCGCTGTGCTTCTGCAACAACTTCATTCCTGATCTGAGTTGGCTGTTCCGAGGATTTTTCAGCACTATGCTGCAATGCCTGATACAGGCGATTTAAAGCGCTGATGTATGCTTCTGCAGACGCTACGATAATGTCGGTATTTGCCGAGTGACCGGAAAATACTTTGCCTTCGTGGCGCAAGCGAATTGTTACTTCGCCGATCGCATCTATGCCCGCTGTGACCGATTGTACAGAAAACTCGATCAACTCGTTGGGTACGTTTACCACCCGGTTAATTGCCCTGTAAATCGCATCCACAGGCCCAGTGCCGATCGCAGCATCGGTCAATTCTTCGCCCGCCGGATTCCGCACAGTGACGGTTGCTGTCGGGCGAGATTTGTCACCGCAAGAAACTTGCACCAATTCTAACCGGAACAGTTCCGGTGCTTGGTGCACTTCGTTGTTGGCGATCGCCTCTAAATCCCAATCAGTAATCTCTTTTTTCTTGTCCGCTAAATCTTTGAACTTGACAAAAGCCTTATTTAGCTCATCGTCGGCCATTTCAAAACCCAACTCTTTCAAGCGAGTGTGAAATGCGTGGCGGCCCGACAATTTGCCCAAGACGATTTGATTTTCCGTCAAGCCGATCGACTCAGCGTCCATAATCTCGTATGTCCGCTTATTTTTCAGCACTCCATCTTGGTGAATTCCCGACTCGTGAGCGAAAGCATTTGCCCCGACAATCGCCTTATTTGGCTGCACCAACATCCCCGTCAAAGTAGAAACCAAGCGGGAAGTTTTGTAAATTTGGCGCGAGTCAATATTTGTCAGCGGTTCCTCAGAATCCGCAGCCCTGCCCAAGAACGGATTATAATATTGACGCCGCACGTAAAGCGCCATTACCAACTCTTCCAGAGCCGCATTTCCCGCCCGTTCGCCAATTCCGTTAATCGTGCATTCTAACTGTCTGGCACCATTTTTTACGGCTTCCAAAAAGTTAGCAACAGCCAATCCTAAGTCATTGTGACCGTGAACCGAAATAATTGCGCGATCGATATTCGGCACATTTTCCTTAATTCCGCGAATCAAAGCCCCAAACTCGCTCGGAGTCGTGTAGCCGACAGTATCGGGAATATTAACAGTAGTTGCACCCGCTGCGATCGCTCGTTCTAGAACCTGATACAAAAACTCCGGTTCCGAACGACAAGCATCTTCCGGCGAAAACTCCACATCATCCACAAAAGACTTAGCGTAAGCTACCATTTCCGGCACAATTTCCAGAACCTCAGCCCGCGTCTTTTTCAGCTTATACTCCAAGTGAATATCAGACGTAGCCAGAAACGTATGAATTCGCGCATTGGCTGCTGGTTTCAGAGCCTCTGCTGCTCTTTTAATATCCGGCTTTCTCGCCCGTGCTAAACCGCAAATTGTCGGCCCATGTTCCGTGCCAACCGATCGGGCTATTTTTTGGACTGCCTCGAAATCTCCCGTGCTGGTGAAAGGGAAACCCGCTTCAATCACATCTACGCCCAATCTCGCTAACTGGCGAGCGATCGTCAGCTTTTCATCCACATTCAGAGATGCACCCGGAGATTGTTCTCCGTCCCGCAAAGTCGTATCGAAAATAATAATCCGGTCTTGACTTGGTTGAGTTTTCATAGCTCTAAAAAGTGTTTTCCTGATTTTTACTTGTCCGTTTTTCTGGATTTTAGCCTCCAGTCACCAGTCCCCTGTCTCGCGCCAATAACGAATAATTAATAACCCCTAACCCATAACTACTGACTAATGACTAATGACTAATGACTAATAATTACTGACTAATGACTAATGACTAATGACTAATGACTAATAACTACTGACTAATAATCCATCTTCTCGATATGTTCCCTAATTTCATTTAGGTCTATATACCTATCTGTAGCATTTCGTAACTCTCTAGCAATCATTCCTTCGGTTGATACCACAGTAATATGAGTATTTTTCGAGCGGAGCAGCTCGATCGCCCGCTCAAAATCGCCATCCCCGCTAAACAGCACAACCTGGTCGTATTGATCCACGGTATTAAACATATCAACCACAATTTCTATGTCTAAATTAGCCTTTTGAGAATATCTGCCCGAAGCATCGTCGTAATATTCCTTAAGAATTTTAGTGCGAACCGTGTAACCTAGACTGATCAAAGCATCTCGAAATCCCCTTTGATCTTGGGGGTCTTTCAGACCCGTATACCAGAAAGCATTGATCAAGATGACATTCGGCTGCGAAGTTTTGAAATATTCGAGCACCCTGCGAGGATCAAAAAACCAGCCGTTCTTTTGTTGAGCGTAGAACATATTGTTCCCGTCCACAAAAATAGAAAGGCGGTTCATTAAGTTTGTCATAGAAACTTAGACCTAATAATTGTAGAAAGAAGTTAATCTAAATATCACATTTTAGCAACATGGAGCTAACTGAGGCAATAGATTAGACTTCAGAAAACTCCATCTCCCCAGTATTTCATATTTTCGGCTCTACCGCCAGAGGGTTCTTTTAACCCTGCTTGCATTTGAGCGAGGGGCCCTCACAAACTATACGCCTAGTAACTCAATACCGGCTGCCGTGTCAAGGTTAATGGCGCCTTCAAACTACCGTGCCCACCGCCCTACCGCCAAGCAGGCATACCGAAGCGCATAGCAGTAGATTTTGCTCCCCTGATTTCATAGCGCAGACTACCTCGGCTCAAGCCTTTTTGCTTTCAAGAGCCCAGCGAGCTAACTCTGTCCGGTTGTGCAGACCTGTTTTGCCCAGCATATTGCTGACGTGGCTTTCGATAGTCCGCTGGCTGACATTCATCACGTCTGCAATCTGGCGGTTTGCCATACCCTGCGCTAGCAACTGTACGACCTTTAACTCAGTGGGAGTCAATTCGACATTGCGGCGCGCCTTAATTTTTGGGCCACTGTCCATACCGGGATTTGAGTGGCTAATCAAGCGGGATGCTGCTTTCAGAGAAGATTCCACTTGGGCCACCAGTTCTTCTGGTTCAAAAGGCTTGACTATATAAACGTCAGCCCCAGTGCTCAAGCCTTTTACTCGGTCTGAACTTTGACCTTTTGCGGACAAGAAAAGAACCGGAATCCAGCTCGTGCGAGGGTCTTCTCTGATGTGTTTGACTAAAGTGTAGCCGTCCATTTCCGGCATCATCACGTCGCAGATCATCAAGTCGGGAACTTCTTGTTCTAGTTTTTCCAGAGCGTCTCTGCCGTTTTCTGCTGTAATGACGTTGTAACCCCGAAACTCCAAGTAGTCCTTGACCAGCAAGATCAAATTGGGGTCGTCGTCAACCAGCATCAGCCGTTTTTGTTCTCCTGAATTATTGTCCTTTGTCATGTTTATTCCCGCTAAAGTATCCCGCATACTTCCTTGTTTTCACTTCTGTTTTTTCGGTCAGTCCCCCGCCACCCGGCTGGGAGTGGAGGACGACGATCGACTGAAGGGATGGCGGTGAGGGAAAGCGGGGCGGGTATTACCGCTTCCCAACCTGTAATCGACGGCTGTTTCTGAGTGTCTTACGACCTGGAACGCAGCCAAAACCAGTAATGGACGATCGCCCTGTCAAGATCAGCCTTGATTGATTGGAGATTGCCTAACAGAGCGCAAGTTAAATATTTAATCTCGATCGGTTCAATTTCAGGTTAATGCCCCGGTTTTAAATGATACTTCTGATATAGAGAAATTTAAGCAGACTCCCTACTTACGTATTTAACTGTTTCTAGTGTAGTTTGGCAACCTCCTGAGTGTCTGCCACTGAGAAATTTTGTGCAAAAATTTCTCAGTTCCTCCGATCGATTTTTTTGGTGTACCTTTTGAGAAACACCAGGAACACGGGAAGCCATACAGGGAAGACAAGAACCTAACTACAGTTTTATGGAGCTGTAGCGGGTGCGATCGCCCGCAAGCCAAACTGTCTCAAATTCTCACCCTTAACCTTAAATTTAACCTTTAATTATACCCATGTACTTTAACAGCTCTATAATTAAACGTTTTGCTCCGCCTCAGAAGGCACTGGCAAAGGATGAGTCAAGAAAGCGTATTCTTGAACGACCTTTGAGTTTAGGAGATGTTCCTGAATAATTCTCTCAATGACGGGTGGAGTAACGTCGCGATACCACACTCCGTCTGGATAGACTACCATAATCGGGCCAGACGCACACACTCGCAGGCAATTGGCTTTCGTGCGAAAGACGCAGGTTGGTCGAGTGGCACTTGGCTTGTCCAACCCCAATTCTTGCAAGCGTTTTTTTAAGTAATTCCACGCCTCCAGACTGGTTTGTCGATCGCAGCACTTAGGCACGGTTTGGTCGGCACAGATAAAAATATGCCGCTCGATTTGAGCGATTCCCAGGCTTTGGACGCAAGCGCTCAAGCCTTGGCTGCAATATTCCTGGTTATTTTCTGTCATTTTATTCATCAATCAAAAGTAATTGTTTGGCAGTCTAAAGTCATCACCACAGCCTCCACTCCCAGGGCGGTTTCATTCTTTTGTAGGGGCTGCCCCACGTCGCTGCCCCTACCTATGAAATAACCGAAAAATCGTCGGTGGGGAGGGTAGGCACGGGGGCACTACCCTCCTACAAAATCCTAGTTTTTTGGAGAATGAAACAGCCCTGCACTCCCCCCCTCCTTCCCCTCAACTCATGCTCGGTTCGGGAACCCGTACTGGCAACTAAGTTGCGATCGCCCCTTTCTAGAGCTAAATTAGCACTCAGGAGTCGAGAGTGCTAATATGTCAGTTGTAAGTAGTCCGCTGTTGCTTTCATCGTGACCCCTGACGACTGACGACAATCTGTAATCTGGAGATTTATTTATGGCAGCAGTATCACTGAGTGTTTCTACCGTTAAACCGTTAGGCGAGCGCGTGTTCGTAAAAGTAAGCGCTAGCGAAGAAAAAACCGCTGGCGGCATCCTTCTGCCCGACACAGCTAAGGAAAAGCCCCAAGTAGGCGAAGTCGCGGCCGTGGGCCCCGGCAAGCGCAATGACGACGGCACCCGCATTGAAATGGAAGTCAAAGTCGGCGACAAAGTTCTCTACTCGAAGTACGCCGGCACCGACATCAAACTCGGCACAGACGAATACGTCTTGCTTGCAGAAAAAGACATTCTGGCGATCGTTAACTAATAATCATTAGTCATCAGTCCTTAGTCCTTAGTCCTTAGTCATCAGTCATTAGTTTAAAGCGAACGCCGCCAAACAACTAATGACACGGGACAAATGACTAAAATCCATCATCCCCCATCCAAAATCTCAAACCCTCTCATCCCCAAAAACTATGGCTAAGCGTATCATCTACAACGAAAATGCACGTCGCGCCCTCGAACGCGGTATGGACATTTTGGCCGAAGCAGTGGCCGTAACCCTCGGCCCCAAAGGCCGTAACGTGGTTCTCGAAAAGAAATTCGGAGCTCCTCAAATCGTCAATGACGGTGTTACCATCGCCAAAGAAATCGAACTAGAAGACCACGTAGAAAATACAGGCGTTGCCCTGATCCGTCAAGCAGCTTCCAAAACCAACGACGCAGCAGGCGACGGTACCACAACAGCTACCGTTTTGGCTCACGCCATGGTCAAAGAAGGTCTGCGTAACGTAGCAGCCGGCGCAAATGCGATCGCCCTCAAGCGCGGTGTTGACAAAGCAACCACGTTTTTGGTAGAAAAAATTGCCGAACACGCCAAACAAGTAGAAGATTCCAAAGCCATCGCTCAAGTCGGCTCCATCTCTGCTGGTAACGACGATGAAGTCGGTCAAATGATTGCCAACGCAATGGACAAGGTGGGCAAGGAAGGCGTTATTTCCCTGGAAGAAGGGAAGTCTATGACCACCGAATTGGAAATCACCGAAGGGATGCGCTTCGACAAAGGCTACATTTCTCCGTACTTTGTCACCGACACCGAACGGATGGAAGCGATTCTCGAAGAACCCTTCATCTTGCTGACAGACAAGAAAATCGGCTTGGTACAAGACTTAGTACCAGTGCTCGAACAAGTAGCCCGTTCCGGCCGCCCGCTATTGATCATTGCAGAAGACATTGAGAAAGAAGCTTTAGCTACCCTCGTTGTCAACAAACTGCGCGGTGTGTTGAACGTGACTGCTGTTAAAGCACCTGGTTTTGGCGATCGACGCAAAGCCATGTTAGAAGATATCGCCGTATTGACCGGCGGTCAACTGATCACCGAAGATGCCGGTTTGAAACTGGAAAACACCAAGCTGGAAGTAATCGGCAAAGCTCGCCGCGTCACCATCACCAAAGACAGCACCACAATTGTTGCCGAAGGTAACGAAGTCGCAGTCAAATCTCGCTGCGAACAAATTCGCCGTCAAATGGACGAAACCGAGTCTTCCTACGACAAAGAAAAGCTGCAAGAACGTTTGGCCAAATTGGCTGGCGGCGTCGCAGTCATCAAAGTCGGCGCGGCTACCGAAACAGAAATGAAGGATCGCAAACTGCGTCTTGAAGATGCGATCAACGCAACCAAAGCTGCTGTCGAAGAAGGAATTGTTCCTGGCGGCGGTACAACTTTGGCTCACCTGACTCCTCAATTGGAAGAGTGGGCTAATAGCACTCTCAAGGGCGAAGAATTGACCGGTGCTTTGATTGTGGCACGGGCTCTGGCTGCTCCTCTGAAGCGGATTGCTGAAAATGCTGGTTTGAATGGCGCTGTGATTGCTGAGCGCGTCAAAGAAAAGCCGTTCAACGTTGGTTTCAACGCAGCGACAAATGAGTTTGTCGATATGTTTGAAGCTGGTATCGTTGACCCCGCGAAGGTGACTCGTTCTGCTCTGCAAAATGCCGCATCTATTGCTGGTATGGTGCTGACAACCGAGTGCATCGTCGTTGACAAGCCTGAACCGAAGGATGGCGCTGCTGCAGGCGCTGGCGGCGGCATGGGCGGCGGCGACTTCGATTACTAAGTCGATAGTCGATCGTTTGATGACTAATCGCTAGTTTGATAGGGCGGGCAATAATGTCCGCCTTTTTGATAAACAAATTTGATGGGGCGGGCAATAATGTCCGCCTTTTTGATAAACAAAATAGCTGTCACCTGGTGACAGCTAAATTTTTTTTGGCTGACTGATATACTCAGAAGGAGCTTAGGTACTCCTACTTTAGGGAACCGCTGTATAAAAAAATTTGAGGTAATGTGTCTATGTCTAATGAAAATAAAGACAATTCTCAAAAACAGAAGCCCAAACTAATTTTGCAAAATCAACGCTTGAGAGAGTTGCAGCAACAATTAGACAAATTGAGTGAGAGTCATGGCAGCCTGCTTGAGCAAAACCAGAGAATAGAGCAAAAACTAGACGATTTAAAGTCTCTGTTAGAAAATCGACCTGATATCATCACAAGTCAGGTCGATGAACCCAGTGATAAGCAATATGAAGATCGGCTAGTGTTTAACCGTGGTCAGAGTCGAGAAGTGCTTAGTGATGCGCTGGAAAATGTTCAAGATCGATTGATTCTGGTATGTCCTTGGCTGACCTCTTGGGCTACTGCTGTAGTGATTGAGAAGTGCACAGCGGTAATTGTCCAAACCGTCGTCGGTTTAGCTGACGATTCTGTTGTCGGAATGCGAAACCGCATCGAACTCAGACTCAGGCAAAATAAGTGGGAAATTGTCTGGATTGGCCGACAATCGAAGTGTCAACCAAATCGCGGACACCAAGATTGGGCAAGCGGGCGCTGTAGGTAGAAAGGTCGATCGGCTTTTTGCTTAAATTCTTTCACCCCGGATGCGTTGCGAGGAACGAAGCTAAGACTTGAGGCAACCGACGAAAAACAGAGGCACAGAAAGATTTGTTACCGCTGGCTGCCGACAGAAATAAGTTATTCGTGCCTAAATCCAGGAAGCAATCTCGGCTCCGCGTTGTTTTCTGGCTGCGCGACAATCTTAAAACTATTTTCGGTGTCGATCGCTCTTTTAGTCAAAAAGAGCGATCGAACTCACAAGTTTACTTACACATGATCAAATTTCCAGCCGAGATGAATCCGGCCACAGGGGCTGAAATCTCAACCCAATTGCGGTTTTCTCCATTCTTATCTTTCACTAACTGGAAATTCGGTACAAGCGTTACTTGACCGTTAGCCGGTACACCGCCTTTAACAGCAGAAGTCTTTGAAGGCTCGGTGCGGATAGCTAGACCCCTCGGTGCTACGCGAGGTTCTACTTGGCGGCACAGACTTACTGGGCCCGTTGCAGGCGCTGGTGCTGGTGCTGGCGCTGGTGCTGGTGCTGGTGCTGGTGCTGGCGCTGGTGCTGGCGCTGGTGCTGGCGCTGGTGCTGGCGCTGGTGCTGGTGCTGGTGCCGGTGCTGGTGCCGGTGCTGGTGCCGGTGCTGGTGCTGGTGCTGGTGCTGGCGCTGGTGCAGGTGCCGGTGCTGGTGCTGGTGCTGGCGCTGGTGCTGGCGCTGGTGCTGGTGCGGGACTTGGACGGGGTGTCGGTGCAGGTGCGGG
>NZ_JAUBQQ010000073.1:10450-31582 GCF_036701335.1 Microcoleus sp. Pol12B5
GCTGGTGCTGGTGCTGGCGCTGGTGCTGGCGCTGGTGCTGGTGCGGGACTTGGACGGGGTGTCGGTGCAGGTGCGGGTGTTGCTGCGGGTGCAGGTGCAGGTGCGGGACTTGGGGAAGGAGTTTGACTAATGGTGCACGAACCTAAATTACTTTCGTCGTTGGGATAGCCGCTAGCTACATACCCTGTGACGGGAGCGGTAATTTGAATCCAGAGGCGACCGTCGGAGGCTTTAACCGAAGTAGCGCCTTGGGAGAGCGTTACCTGAGTGTTAAGTCCTACCCCGCCCACTCTAGGGGATTTGGGGTCTGGGTTCTGGCGAACGGTCAAACCTTCTTTGGGAGTGACTTTGCGGCAAAGGTTGCCAGCCTGGGCTATTTGAAACGTGGCGCTATCTTCAAATGAAATATTTTCAGCATCTTGACTGACAGTGGATGTTGATGGGGCGGCAACAGCGATGGCATTCGCCTGCAAACTTCCGGCTACGATCGCGATCGCGCCCAGCAATGCAGCGGGTTTATTCCAGCAATTCAAGTTTTTCATCCGTTCAAATCCTCACTTAACCACAATAATTATCTTAATTGCAGGTCAATATAGCAAAAAAATCGATTTGTCTTCCACAAAAAAGCTTTATATAACTTTTTTATGACTGCAAGTCAAGTTTTATTGATATTATTTAATGTTTGGTGAGTTGAGCGAAGAGACATAAAGCTGCTACGCCTATAAATGGCTCATTATGGCAGAGCGGGATAGGGGGAGAAGGCCAGAGTGTCCGAGTCGGGGAATGGCAGAGGGGGAAAGCCAACAGTTAACTGTTTAAATGCGGGACAGTTTACTAGGAATCAAAGTCATGTGTTGTCCGCCAATATCTTGTCAGGTGTCCGTTAAACCATTTAGCGGCCTGTTGTTGCAGTTGAGTAATATGGGGCTACATTTCAGGTGAATTCTTGGCAGCTTCGAGAGCGAGATTGTGCTGGAGATACTCCAAGAGTCAGATTGACCAAGAATTTCTTGATGGTGCAAGCCCCCGGATTTATCCGTGGAATCAATCCCAAATCGAAAATCGAACATCCTCAAGCCCCCCCATTTATCCGTGGGGTCGCCTCTAAAATCTAAAATCGATTGACAGGTGATTGGCGCGATCGACCCCATCGTCGCAGTGGAGTGTTGGAAGCCGAATACAGTTCTTCGATCTCGCTGACATAACTCCATTGTCGATCGTACCTTACTTAAAATTGTGGTAAACAGCACCAATCGCTAGCATTGACCCGAGGGCTGGCGTCAATTTGATAAAATCTTCCAAAACGGAAACTTATCGGCTTGAGGCACAGTTGTGTTTTTCTGGCTAAAGTCGCCCCGCCATCAGCGACAGTTGGTGTAGCTGTTTGCAAACGGTTTTGTTCCTGTGGAGACAACCAGCACAAAACCTCCGAACAAAAGCAGCCCGCTCACATCAGAAACCAAATATTTGCGCCAATTCTGATTTAATTATATTGCTATAGCAACCGCGCTCCATGTTTATGAGGTTTTTACTTGCTAAAACTAATGCGGTAGATTCTTTCGGAATGGGAGCATATTAATGATATGAATTTTTTTTGAGGGCGATCGGGATTAGCACACTCACAAGGAGAGGAAAAGCCCAACTAATCTCCTCCCTTATTCCTTCTGTCCCAAATAACTAAAGCCTTCTCTATTCGATAGTTAAAGCTTTCTTCCTTCTACTATATAATGACCAAAGCGTTAAATATTTTTGCAGTGACAAAAACTACTAACAAAAAAGACGGCAAATCCTCTAAATATCCCTTTGACGGTCTATCTTTAGACGATCGCAATCCCGACTTCATTCAGCTTTTGTTGCCATTCTGGGAATGGCTGTACCGCTACTACTTCCGCGTACAAAGCGACGGCTGGCACCACGTACCCGCCAGCGGAAAAATGCTTGTGGTTGGTTCTCACAACGGGGGACTTGCCGCTCCAGATATGTTTATGTTCCTATACGAATGGTTCCGCAGGTACGGAACGGAACGCTTGGCCTACGGATTGATGCACCCAACGGTTTGGCAAGTTTCTCCTGATGTTGCTAGCATGGCGGTTCAGTGTGGAGCCCTCAAGGCGCATCCGAAAATGGCGATCGCAGCTTTGCGGAAAAATGCCCCAGTTCTCGTCTATCCGGGCGGCGCTCAAGATGTTTTCCGCCCCCACCACTTGCGCGATCAAATCTACTTTGCCGGACGCAAGGGATTTATCAAATTAGCATTGCGAGAAGAAGTACCAATTGTACCAATTATATCGCACGGTGCTCACGATACTTTGATAGTTTTGGCAGATTTTTACGAACAAGCAAAGCAATTGCATGAATTGGGAATGCCGTGGCTATTTGGCATCGATCCGGTGGTATTGCCCGTGTATTTGGGATTGCCTTGGGGATTGAGTATTGGGCCTTTGCCAAACCTGCCTTTACCCGTGCAAATTCGGACTCGCGTGTGCGAACCGATTGTATTTGAGAGGTATGGTGCGGAGGCGGCGCGCGATCGCGATTATGTTGATGCTTGTTTCGAGCGAGTTACTGCCCAAATGCAAGAACAATTAGATTGTTTGGCTGGCAAGTAACAATTGCACAACTCTAGATTATTCTCTGCAGCAGAAACCGATTTTTTTTACTACAAAATAGCGTGAGTCGCGAGGGATATGGGTAAAAACACTGGTTTATTGACTCTTGTGGGTAAGTCGTGACTGCAAACAGTTTTTGAAATAAATCATTAGATTTATTTCAAAAACGGACAATTGCGGTACTAAATCGGATTTTACCCATCTTAATTACGTGAAATACCAGAAAACCGCAGTCGCCAAAGTGATACTTTTTATCATGCAGGTTGTAGCGGACATCATATCAGGTTAAATCAACGCAGGTGAAGAGGATTTCATCTGCGTTTATCTTCCTTACTCGGCGGTAAAAAAATAGACTTGGCAAAACTAACCTGATTCTGTATAAACTCTTGATCTTAATTCTGCGTTCTGTCGAACGGTGACTAATTGCCCGATCGCCTTAAGCGCAATACTGGGAGAAAAAAGTACAGCCGGCGACT
The DNA here is from genome assembly GCF_036701335.1 of Microcoleus sp. Pol12B5. Classification (NCBI taxonomy): domain Bacteria; kingdom Bacillati; phylum Cyanobacteriota; class Cyanophyceae; order Oscillatoriales; family Microcoleaceae; genus Microcoleus; species Microcoleus sp. Pol12B5. Next base: position 13,536 of record NZ_JAUBQQ010000073.1, read on the forward strand.
CAATCATGTGCACAACTTCCACAAATGCTTGACAAACCTTAGCATCTCCGACCAGCACTTTTAACACCAAATCCATGTAATCAATTGTCAGTCGCGTAGCAAGGTTTAGTTTTGCACCTGTACTTCCCGGATAGCGAGAGTCCTGACTGATGGCAAACATCCAAGGAAGAGTGTGTAATTTTGCTAGTTTTTGTTGAAATTCTCGCGCAAAGCCTGTTAAATCGCCTTCTGGATACCGCTCTCTTTGCTTTTGCAAACATTCATCTAGCATCTGAGCATCCAGTGCAGCAACCGTCATTCCGTGTCCGTATATCGGGTTAAAAGCGCAAACTGCATGACCGATAATTATTAAGTTTTCAGGAGAACGACGGAGGCGCTCGTAGTGGCGCCAACGATTTTCTGTACCTCGATAGCTATAAATAGGTGTTATTGCTTCTGCATCTTTAATCGCATCATAAATTGTCGGGGTTGGCAGACTGCGGGCAAATTTTACAAAACCTGCTTCGTCTGGGGGGGGATAATCGCGATCGCCCCCGTCGAGAGTCACCAGCCAGCGATTGCCTTCGATCGGAAAAATTGCACCGCCACGAGTGCGAACTGGCGGGGCTAGTGACACAAATACTGGCGCTGTTTCTGACAATTTACCGCTGCATTTATAGATGCGGCTGGCATAGCCGACAAAAGCATTGATAACAGTTTCTTGCGGAGGTTCATATCCCAAACTTTTCAACCATTGAGGTGTTTTGGAAACTTTGCCGCCAGCATCGACTACTAAATCTGCATACAAATTCTCTGCATGGATGTTACCAGGGTTGTGGCGATCGCGAAAACGCACCGATACGCCAGCAATCCCCGCGCGCGAGGTATTCGCCAGTAACCCCGTTACTGTGCCTCCTTCGAGGAAATGCACCTTCGTATTTTCAGCCAAGCGGCGGCGAATTTGCCAATCAAGTAAATCGCGACTGAACAAAATTAAATCATTTAGATCCGGGCTAAAGTGCGGGGCCCAACCTGCCGGACTAAACCACCCGATCGACCTCGGATCTAAACTAGGAGCACCAGCAGCTACCAGTTCGTTTTCCAAGCCGGGAAAAAACTCTTCGAGAATGATTCTCCCCCGATTTAAAAGGATGTGAAGATGACGGGATTGAGGAATACCGGGGCGAGGTGTGGGTTTTTCTGGAAAAAAATCTCGTTCAACAATACTTACTCGGTCGAAGTGTTTTGCTAATACTCTAGAGGCCAACAGTCCTGCTAAACTGCCTCCAATAATAATTGCATGACTTTCTTGCTGCACTATCGAATTCCTTGAAAGCTAATTTGTTATGGCATTGGTTGATGAATTGTGAACAATTTTTCTGGACTTCTGTACCAACTCTTAATATCGATCGACCACAGATTCTCCTCTGCGATTATTTTAATCAGACTTACATACCACAAATATTCCTAAAGTGACAGCCGGCCGCAGACATATTTCTACACTTCCAACTGTAGGGGGATGCTTTAGCTCGTCAATAAGGCGATGCTTGCCATTGGGGGCATGAGTCTAAAACTATACATTGGTTAACTCGCGCCAACGATCGCGCGCACCCACCCCTTAATGAGGAATATACTATGTATCAAAATTTGCCAATAAATCCACAACTGTATAACATCGGGTTCTGGCTGGCTCAAGTGCCAGTAGAGCAGACTACAACAACAAACAGAGTAGAAGACGCAGCACTCCTTTATTCCGGGCCGCAATTTTTTATCGCCTTGATAGCTGGAGTGGTACTCGCCTGCGCTTTCCAGCTCTTGCTAACAAATTTATCAGTAGCAGCCGGTCTTTCGTACATGGGACAATCCCACGACGACGACCACCACTCGGATAGCAGCAGCCCCCCAGTCCGCCACATCGGCCGAAAGGTAGGTACTTGGACGCTAATCACCGTCACCATCGCCCTATTCTTTGCTTGCTTGCTAGCAGTTAAGCTCAGCTTGATTAGCAGCCCCGGTTTAGGTGCGATCGTCGGTTTGGTCGTGTGGGCTACCTATTTCTCAATGCTTGTCTGGGTGAGTTCCACCACCGTCGGTTCCTTGATTGGTTCCGTCGTCAACACCGCGACATCAGGCTTTCAAGCCATTGTCGGCACTGCAGCCTCGGCTATCGGTGCCAAAGCAGCTAGCAACCAAGTAGTCGCCACAGCCAAAGCAGCAGCAGCAGCAGTGGGCCATGAACTCGGTAGCGCGATCGACCCCACAAGCTTGCGAGAAAACGTCGAAGACTACATCCAAAGCCTCAAACCGCCAGAATTAGACATCAAAGGGATGCGTAGCGAGTTTGAAAAATTGCTTAATGATCCGCAACTAAAAACTATTGCAGCCGAAAATTTGCCAAATCTCGATCGGCAAACCCTCGTAGATTTAGTAAGTTCGCGATCGGACTTATCAAAACGCGACGTAAACCGGATTGTAGACCAACTTCAAGATGCTTGGAAACAAGTAGGAAAACAAGGGCAGCAATCAGACGGCATCGCCCAATTAGTAGACTATCTCAAATCTGCCAAATCGGGAGATTTGGTCTCAGATAAATTGGCAAGTCGGGTAGAAAAAGCCCTTAGCAATCTGGGCGGTCAAAATTCTGGACAAAGCCCGACCATGATGTCCCAAGCAACGACAATGGCAGTCAATGCTTTAATGGGAATAGTATTGGGTCGCACGGATATTTCTGACTTGGATGTGGAAAAAGTAGTCGGTCAGCTCAAAGAAGCTAAAGAGAAAGTTACCCAGCAAACTGATAAAATTACCGCTCAAGTCAAAGGCGAACCCGTAACTTACAGCCCAATTCGTGCGGACGTAGAAAACTACCTACTCAACACTTATTCGTGGCAGATGAACCCCCAAGCTATCGAGCGCGAATTTCGGGACGTTCTCTACGATCCTACAGCCGATCCTGGAACTGTGCGCCGCGAATTAGAAAAACTAAAACAGTCTAATTTTGCCGAAATCCTGGCTAGTAGAGGCGTTTTTACCCAAGACAAAATTAAAGAAATTTCCCAGGAATTAGAAGCAATTAGACAGCGCGTTTTACAAACCGTGATCTTTGCCGAGGAGCAAGAAAAATCTCGCGATTTACAGTGGCGGTTGGAAACTTATTTGAAGCTGACGCCGAAAGAAGAACTGACAGCAGCAGGTATCGGGAGCGATTTCAAAAAGATATTAGAGGATTCCGACGCTAGTTACGAACAGTTGCGCGATCGGCTTTCTCCTTACACCCGCGACAGTTTTGTGCAAATTCTCCGAGGCCGCGAAAACTTCGGATTCCAGGAAGTAGAACAGATTGTTCAAGAGTTGGAAAGGACGCGAGATGTAGTTTTAGCAGATGCGAAAGGTCTGCAAGAAGCAGCGCAAGCCCGACTAGACAACCAGTGGCAAAGAGTACAAGAATACTTGAAGTCTACGGGTAAAGAAGAACTTAATCCCGAAGGCATCAAGCGCGATTTGAAAACGCTGCTGGACAACCCGGAGGCGGGAATGTGGGCGCTGAGAGCTAGAGCTTCTAAGTTCGATCGCGAAACTTTGGTACAATTGCTATCTCAGCGGAAAGACCTCAGCGAAGACCAAGTAAATCACCTTCTCGACAGCGCCGAAGAAAATTGGCACAGCGCGGTGCATGCGCCGCAAAAGTTGGCCGAAAAAGCTAAGGATCAGTACGACCATACAACAACCGCCCTTGCAGATTACCTCCGCAATACGGGCAAATCAGAACTCAATCCTGAAGGGATTAAGCGGGATTTGACAAAACTCCTGGAAAATCCTAAAGAAGGAGCTTTAGCGCTGCGTGGCCGTCTGTCTCAAGTCGATCGCGATACTTTGGTAAAACTGCTTTCTCAGAGACAAGATTTGAGCGAGGAACAAGTCAATCAAATTATCGACCAAGTGCAGGAAACTCTTGGGTCGATTGTGAAAGCGCCGCGCCGTTTGGCAAAGCGGATGCAAAGCCAAGTACAGGATTTTCAGAGTGTTTTAGAAGATTATTTGCGTAATACGGGCAAGGATGAATTAAATCCCGAAGCCATCAAGCGCGACTTGCAACTGCTGCTGCATGACCCGAAAGTCGGCGCTTACAGTTTGGGCGAGCGCTTGTCGCACATCGATCGAGCTACAGTTGTTTCTCTGTTGTCTCAGCGGCCGGATATTTCTGAAGCAGAAGCCAATCGCATTGTCGATGGGATTTTGTCGGTGCGCGACGAGTTCGCAATGCAAATTCAGAAAATACAGGAGGGTATTCAGTCGGTAATTGACGGGATTCTCGGAAAAATTCGGGATTACCTCAATTCGCTCGATCGCCCTGAACTCAACTACGAAGGCATTACGCGGGACGTGCGGAAGTTATTTGATGATCCGCAAGCCGGATTTGAGGCTTTGCGCGATCGGCTGGGTCATTTCAACCGCGATACTTTAGTAGCATTAATGAGCTCTCGCGAGGACATTTCCGAAGCAGATGCCAACCGCTTAATCGACCAAATTGAAAGAAGCCGCAACACCGTCTTGCAAAGAGCAGAACGCTTGCAGCAAGAGGCACAGCTTCGCCTCGAAAGCATCAAAGTGCAAGCTGAAAAACAAGCCGAAGAAACCCGGAAAGCAGCAGAAGTTGCCTCTTGGTGGCTGTTTTTCACCGCTCTTACTTCGGCGGCAGCAGCAGCCGGCGCCGGTGCTTTAGCCGTCATCCGATAAAAAAAACTCAAGTTGCGATCGGATTGCATATAGTGCCTGATGTGAGTTTCTACTGACATCAGGCACTAATGTTAGTAAAGGATGTGATCGAGGAGTGAGAACTGGTTTTTATTAATTTGTTAGTACGGTTGAATAATGTTATGGTAAACCAGTTTCTACCCGTTTTTTGAGGCTAGTGCCAACGGTGAATCTATACATTTTAGTTAACAGTTTTGATTAATTTAAAATAGAAAAGCGAAAAACCGATTTTATTGATTGTTGTATATTTTATTTGCAGATGTAATAAATAAAAAGTCGCCGGATATTCATTGCCTCTGCTATCACAATTTTTGAACGGGGTTCAGGCTTGCAGGCTGGATTTGCTTTGAGGCAGATTCTACAACTGTTGCAAGGATTACTGAAGAATGACAAAAATCAAAACAGTTATTGGAGTGAAAACCTTTTGGCAAAGCAAACTTCGCGGATCAGTTCCCTCTCTCCTCAATATTTTTTAGGTACAATAATAGAGAGGGTTTTCCACCCAGCACGCCTGTTCTCCCAACTGCCCACCTCCCTGGCTGCGTCAGTATCAAACGCGAATTGTTTTGAGTTCGAGCGGCGGTTTATGTTGAAGATGCCGATCGTCAGGTTATAACTTGTAGGTCATAGGTTGTAAATAATATGGAACTAAAGCTGTGAAAATACTACACTGACTGTGGGGGGCAACATACCGGATACCTTGGAAATACCAAGGGCTTTGCTTTCGTCAGCCCAGAAAAGTCCAAACACGCAGGCCCTGCGATCGCCAATGCTAAACAACCTACGTCTCAAATCTCTCCTGGCTAGTTGCCTATTAGCACCGTGAGGAGGGCGACGCCATGCAACTCCGAAAAAAAACACTATTAATCATCGGTGCAGCGCTAATCAGCCTGATTGTGGTTCTCTATGCCACTGCATCAACTATTTTGCTGCATGATTTTCACAACCTGGAGGCACAGTACGTCCGCCAGGATGTCGCACGGGCTTTGGACGCATTAGATGATGACTTGTCGAATTTAGACACCAGCGCCCAAGATTACGCCGAGTGGGACGATACTTACTCTTTCGTCGAAGCACAGAACGAAAATTTTGTCAAGTCAAATTTTGTCGATTCGACATTTATTTACTTGAGACTAAACTTATTGGTACTGCTGGACTCCAACGGTAAGACTATCTTCAGCAAAGGTTTCGACCTGAAATCCCAAACAGAAATCCCGATTCCCGAAAGCTTAAAACAGCACTTGACCGAGGCGCTAGTAGACTCATCCACAGTCGAGGGCGATCGCCCCGCGGCCAAAACAGGCGTCCTCACCTTGCCAGAAGCCAGACTGCTGATTGCCGCCAAGCCCATCTTCAACAGCAACGCCCAAGGCCCGTCGCGGGGAACGCTGATCTTGGGACGCTACCTCGACAGCAGCGAAATCGGTTTGCTTTCAGAACTGACTCACCTGTCAGTGGATTTTAGATTGCCGAGTTTAGATTTTAAAGTGGGAGCCGCGAACTACTCCGGGCACAGCGCCAAGGCGCTGGCTCGATCGAGGCAGGAGTTGGAAAATGTCAAACTCAAAATTTCCAACCTCAAATCAGTAGAAATTTTAGTCGAGCCACTCAGCGACAGCTTAGTCGCAGGATACGCCCTGATTCGTGACATCCACGGGAACCTAGCGCTGCTGCTGCGAGTAGAGACAGATCGCATCATCTACGGCCAAGGTCAGGCTACCTTGGAGCTGTTTACCTTATCAATACTGGCAGTAGGTTTAATATTTAGCGCCATCACCCTGCTGTTGCTAGAAAAATTAGTCTTGGCGAGATTGGCTTCCTTGAGCACCAGCGTCAGCAACATCGCAGCCAACGGCGACCCAAGCTTAAGAGTTCAGATGGCCGGAGAAGATGAGCTCGCAAGCTTGGCCGACGGCATCAACCGAATGCTAGAAGCATTGGGCAATTCTCAAGTCGAACGTAATGAAAGCGAAGACCGCTATCGGTTGATGGCCGAAAACTCAACCGACATGATTACCAGACACGACCCCACAGGCGTGTTTGTCTACGTCTCGCCCGCCAGCCGGGCTTTACTGGGATACGAACCTTCGGAACTCATCGGCCGCGTCCCCAAGGATTATTTTCACCCCGACGATTTAGAAACCATTGCCAAAGCTCACTGGAAAGTCCTGGCCCTCCCAGTTACTTACACCGTCAGCTACCGGATCCGCCGCAAAGACGGCAAATACATTTGGTTTGAAACCACCGGCCGCACGATTAGTGATCCCCAAACCGGCGAAGTCCAAGAAATTATCGGCATTTCCCGCGACATCAGCGTGCGGAAGCAAACAGAACAAGAACTGCGAGAAAGCGAAGCTGCCATCAAAGCTTTGTACCAAGTAACTTCGGCTCCCCGTACAGACCCGCTCAACCACCTCTCTACCTTTGATTTGCGCCTCCAAGAACTGCTGGGAATGGGATCTCGGCATTTAGGTCTGTCGGTGGGAATTTTGTCTTGCATTGAAGGCGACAACTATCAAATAATGGCTGTTGAGTGTCCCGACGGGTCGATCGTCAAAGACCAAATCTATGATCTGGAAAAAACTTTCTGCGTCGCTACGTCAATGGCAAAAGAACCGATTTACTTTGAGTCGGTGCGATTTTCGGGTTTTTCCTTCAACAGCGACGATCGAGCTTTCCCCATCGAAGCTTACATGGGCATTCCCGTCACGGTGGGAGGTGAAGTTTACGGCACTCTGTGCTTCTTTTCTCCGACTCCTGTGACAGAACCGTTCCGAGCTGTAGACAGAGAGTTAGTGAAACTGATGGCTCAGTGGGTGGGAAGCGAACTCGAACGCCAGCAAACAGACGTAGATTTGGCAAAAGCTCGCGATCAAGCACTGGCGGCTACTAGAGCCAAAAGCGAATTTTTAGCCACCATGAGCCACGAAATTCGCACTCCGATGAATGGAGTCATCGGCATGACCGGTTTGCTGCTGGATACCCCCTTAACTCGTGAACAGCGCGATTTTGTAGAAACTATCCGCAGCAGTGGCGATGCCTTGCTGACGCTGATCAACGATATTCTAGATTTCTCGAAAATTGAGTCGGGCAAATTGGACTTGGAGGAACATCCGTTTGACATCCGCACTTGCATTGAGGAATCTCTAGACTTGGTAGCTACCAAGGCGGCACAAAAAAAACTGGAAGTAGGTTACTTGATCGATCGTACAGTACCAACAACGGCGATCGGCGATAGCACCCGCTTGAGGCAAATTTTAATCAACTTGCTCAGTAATGCTGTTAAATTTACCGACGCAGGAGAAGTGGTGGTTTCGGTGACAGCAAAAAAGATTTCAGTGCCGACGGCTAACGCTAAAGAACTGTCATTAATTGCTGGCGAACCGGTAGCAATTAACCCAGCATACGAAATACATTTTGCGGTCAAAGATACCGGTATCGGCATTCCGGGCGATCGCATGGATCGGCTATTTAAATCTTTCAGTCAGGTTGATTCTTCAACGAGCCGGCAGTACGGCGGTACCGGATTAGGTTTGGCAATTAGCAAGCGTTTGGCCGAAATGATGGGCGGCCGGATGTGGGTGGAGAGTATGGGTAGTGTTGCGGGAAATCCTCCTGCAGATTTTAGATCATCGGCAGTTTTTGATTTGGGATGGGCAGAATCTTGCGAAATTGCCGAAAAATATGGCTATGGCAAATCTGTACTCAGTAACAAGCCGCTCGGCCAAAATACGCAATCCGTTGGCTCTACTTTTTATTTTAGTACGATCGTTTCTAGCTGCAAGAATTCCTTACCACTTAACTTGAGCAATTCTCAACCTGAATTAGCTGGAAAGCGAGTCTTAATTGTCGATGACAATGCTACCAACCGCAGAATTTTGACTCTCCAAGCTCAGTCTTGGGGAATGGTGGCTAGGGCTTCAGCTTCGGCTCGTTTGGCTTTAGATTGGCTGGCTGCTAAAGAGATGTTTGATTTGGCAGTTTTGGATATGCAAATGCCGGAAATGGACGGGTTAGCTTTAGCGGCGCAAATTCGCCGATATCCTGATTGCGAAAAGTTGCCGTTAGTGATGCTAACTTCGATCGGCAGGCAAGAAATTAACCCCCCGGCTATGGAGATGGATTTTGCTGCTTTTTTGAATAAACCCATCAAACAATCTCAGCTTTACAATGTTTTAATCAATATTTTTGGAGAACAGACAACGGAATTTAAAGGGCAGCGCACTAGCGGGCCTTTCTTGCAAACCATACCCGTGCTGGCCGAGAACTTACCTCTGCGGATTCTGTTGGCTGACGATCATTTGGTGAATCAGAAGGTGGCTTTGCAGATTTTACAGCGGATGGGGTATCGCGCGGATGTGGCGGGAAACGGTATCGAAGTGCTCGAAGCTTTGCGCCGCCAGCCTTATGATGTGGTGCTGATGGATGTGCAAATGCCGGAAATGGACGGACTGGAAACTACCCGCCACATCCGCGAGCAATTTTCAGCAGATTTAACTTTAGAAAATCCCACGGGAGAATCAGAAGTTTCCGCAACAGATGAGCAGTCTAATAATCGCAAATCGAAAATCGAAAATCCCAAATTGACTGACGAGGAATCTAACAATCGAAAATCGAAAATCGAAAATGGAAAATCGATAGACTCGACCAAAAACCCCACGGAAGAATCAGAATTTTCCGCAAATGATGAGCAATCTAATAATCGCAAATCGAAAATCGAAAATCCCAAATTGACTGACGAGGAATCTAACAATCGAAAATCGAAAATCGAAAATGGAAAATCGATAGACTCGACCAAAAACCCCACGGAAGAATCAGAATTTTCCGCAAATGATGAGCAATCTAATAATCGCAAATCGAAAATCGAAAATCCCAAATTGACTGACGAGGAATCTAACAATCGAAAATCGAAAATCGAAAATCGAAAATCGATAGACTCGACCAAAAAAACCACGGAAAAATCAGAATTTTCCGCAAATGATGAGCAATCTAATAATCGCAAATCGAAAATCGAAAATCCCAAATTGACTGACGAGGAATCTAACAATCGAAAATCGAAAATCGAAAATCGAAAATCGATAGACTCGACCAAAAAAACCACGGAAAAATCAGAATTTTCCGCAAATGATGAGCAATCTAATAATCGCAAATCGAAAATCGAAAATCCCAAATTGACTGACGAGGAATCTAACAATCGAAAATCGAAAATCGAAAATCGAAAATCGACAAGACCTTGGATTGTGGCGATGACGGCAAATGCGATGCAGGGCGATCGCGAAGAGTGTATGGCTGCGGGGATGGACGACTATTTGAGCAAGCCGATCGCAATTGACCAGTTGGTGCGAGCTTTGCTCGCGTGTAAATCTCGCTCGAACTCTGCATTCGATCGTCTGCAGCCGATCGTTTGTTTGGATGCCCCGGCGGAACAGATCGAAGGAACGAGTGAATTACAAGTCCGATCGAATGTGGCTGTTGCGGGAAATCCACAACTGACAATTCCCAATTCGCCGGCCCTCGTCGATTGTGGTGCATCAAATCTCGATCGGGCTTTGTCCGAGACTCACGATTCCCTGAGTGCAAAGATTATAGAGGGACTGCGAGAAGTGGAAGCTTTGGACGAGGCGATCGAGATTTACCTCGAAACAGCTCCCGAACTGCTGCGAGGCATCTCTATGGCTCTGTGCAACGCCGATCCGCTGGCTTTGCGGCGATCGGCTCACTCTTTAAAATCGATTAGCGGTACTCTGGGTGCTTTTCGCTTGTATGAGCTGTGCGAGGAACTCGAAATCATGGGCCGCATGGGAACAAATGCTAACCAGCCTTTACCCGATCCGGCCTGCGCGCTTTTAGAACAGGTTGAGGCCGAGTATCAAAGAGTCGAAACGGCGTTAAAAATAGAAAAGCAGTCTGTTGATTGTTAGCGGTTATATCCTGTCCGATTGATTTCTCATAAATTAAAGTCCACTCCGGGTAAGGCTGTCAATCTGGAGCAACATTAGACACTCGAAAGTTATCTCAACCACTCTAAGGAGGGGACTGTTAACTATTAACTTACTTTTTAGTTACCACAACCCAATCGTCTGCTGTTTTCATAATCTCAGCATTCTGCAAACCTAAATGTTTTAAAACAGGTTTTTCTAACAGAAAATAAGGTTGAGGAAGAGATTGCCATTTCTTTTTGAGCGTCGGCGCGTCGGCGACAATAACTTGGCGTTGACTGTAAAAATTCAGCGATGGACGGCCCAAGCGGTGAGAAGTAAACACCTGTTGACCGGCCGGAGTTCCTGTGCGGACAATTTCGGCGATCGGCTTAACGGGATAATCCTCCGCCAGTTCCCAAACCCAGTTATCTGAAGCCACCAATACTAATAGCGTCAGGTAAGTTCCCCATATTAAAACTAATATAAACTGCCTGTCTTGGCGGTGCAGCAACACGGCCGCCATTGTCATTGTCAAACCTAAAACCATCAGCATTAACTGCAAATCTCGCTCGATCGGCACAATGTATTTCCCAAGTTGCACTAAGCCACTGAAGTAAATGCAGCCGACAACACCAACTACACCCAGCACTGCCAAAATCGCGGGATGAGGCAACAAAGAAATAGCATCAAAACGTTCTTCTGCTTCCTCTTTGACCGGTTCTGGCGGCAGCCAAAGTTGATCCCAAACTTCAGCGAGATAACTGCCAACGGCAAGAGCAAAAGCTGGATAAATTGGCAAAACATACCACGGCAATTTAGTAGTCATCACAGAAATAGCCAGCAGATATACTCCAGTCCAAACCAACACTAATTTTGGCCCGGGAAAACTGCGATTTTCCCAACTCAAACGCAGCCCTTGTAGCCAAAATAACTGCCACGGCCAAGCTAATTTTAAAATTTCTAAAATATAATACCAGGGCGGGCCTTTGTGACTGCTCACAGGTTCCGAAATGCGTCGGAAAGATTCGTTAACTAAATTAGCGTGGATGAAATATTGGCCGTAGTGCAGCCATTGGGCAAAATACCAAGCAGCTACTGGCAATGTTCCGATCGCGAATCCGCCCCAAAGATACCCAGAAGTGAGGAGTCGCGGGGTATCCCAAACCAAAAAAATACAGCCCATCCCAGCCAGCAGCAGCCCCAACATCACGCCCTTAGTCAGGCAAATGAGCCCGAACCCAATCCCCGCACCCAAAGCGTAGCGCAAGTCGCGGCGCGATCGTAGCAAACACCACATCGCCCCCAGCAAAAAACACAAAACCGCCCCATCCAACATCGCCAAACGTCCATGCCGCACCACTGGTAACAGCGTCAGATAAACGAGGGCAGAAAAAATGGCGATCGAACGCGGCGGAAACAACTCCCTGCCAATGGCGTAAAGCAAGGGCACTGAAGTCGCTGTCAGCATCGCCGGTGCCAACCTCGCCGTCAATTCGCTGACACCGCCTGCTGCAAAACACAGCCCGATTAGCCAGTGTACCAGCGGTGGTTTGTTGAAATAGGGCATAGAGTCGATCGTCGGATACAGCCAATTTAAGTTGCCGCGCCAAATTTCGCGACTTACCTGCGCTGCAATGCCTTCATCCCAATCCCGCAAAGCCACGCCGCCCAGATTCAGCCCGAAAATCAGCACTGCAGCCAACAGAAAAGCCAGCATCCACACTTTGTCTGTAAAGCTGTCATTCCAGCGATTTTTCGGTTTGCGGCCCAGGAATGGAAAGATTTCTGACATAAGTTAAGAGAGTTTTGAGCGTCCCAAACTGAAGGTAAACTTAGACAGCAGTTATTTGCAACTAGGAAAATACCATGAACTTGCCTGTAATTATAGATATTATCATTGGCTTAGTATTTATCTACCTGACTTTAAGCTTGCTAGCTTCGGAAATTCAGGAACTGATTGCTACTGTTTGGCAGTGGCGGGCGGAACATTTAAAGAAGTCGATCGAAGTGCTGATTTCAGGAGGCAGCGAAGGTGCGAAAGATCCCCTGCAATTTAAGCGAGTCGGACAGTTAGCCCATTCGATTTACGCCAATCCGATTATCAAAGATTTGAATCAGGGAGCGAAAGGGCTGTTATCAGAGGGATTTCGCTCTGTTACGCACCGCCTGGGGGATTTGTACCACGGAATTACGGGTACTAAAAATGTTTTCGGCAATAAATTCAGTGGGCCTTCTTATATTCCAGCCGAGTGTTTTTCTGCTAGTCTTTTGGAGACTTTAAAGGTTTCTAGTTTGCTCAGCTCTATCTCTAAAACCCGATTGGAAAGATTTAAAGATTTACAGTTGGCACAAATTCAACAGATTGGAGCGAATCTGAGTTTACCGGATGCTACTCAACCGATTATTGAGCAAGAATTTAGGTGGCTGACTGCGGAGTTCAATCGAGTTGTTGAAGATTATCAAAACAATTTAGCAAGTTTGAACAACAGCTTAGATCGAATGTCGGAAAAGCTAGAATTTTATATTAAGGATTCTCAGGTTTATCTACCAGAAACCGAGCAGGGAGGGAGAGAATTTCAGAGGCAGATGGCATTTGTCAAGGCTCGTTTTGATAGCAAAATTGAGCGGGTGGCGCTGCTGGGGCAACTGCAACCGAGTTTTAGCAATCTGTTAAATACTGTTAAAAAAAGTCAAGAGTCGGCAGCAGAAATTATGGAACTCAAAGAGGAAAGTCCGATTTATCAACAAATTCAAGAAACCTTGGACCGTATGCCAGAATCTTTGAAACGCAGCCTTTATATTTTAGCGCAGCGCGCTGAAAAAGGCAGCGGAGATACTCAAGAGCAGTTGGAGCGGTTTCAGAAAGAAATCGAAATTTGGTTTGACCAATCGATGGAGCGTGCTTCTGGTGTTTACAAGCGGAATGCTAGAGGGGTTGCGATTTTGCTCGGAACTGCGATCGCTGTCGCTGCTAATGCTGATAGCATTCATATTATTAATCGGTTGTCGAAGGATTCGATGTTGCGATCGACTGTTAATGTGTACGCTGAGCAGTTGGTGGAAAAAAATGCTAAGACTAAATTAGATAATTTAACAAGTCTGAGAAAAGTTCAAAAGGATGTAGATATAGCTTTGGATGAGGTAGCCCTGCCTTTTGGATGGAGCGAACAGAACAGCTTAGAACGAGATAAGCAGGGGAATTTATTGTGGCTGGCTTTGATTTCCAAATTGTTTGGTTGGATATTAAGCGGCGTAGCTATTTCTATGGGGGCTGCTTTTTGGTTTGAGGCGCTCAACAAGATTATTAATATTCGCAATGCAGGGAAAAAACCGCCATCTTCCACAGAATCTTGAACGGTGCAGTTGCCAGGCCAATCTACTAAGGATCGCGAATTAAATAACTTACAATTTTAATTGTTATTGTGGGACGCCCATCCCACTTTCAAGAGTGGAAGTTATTTAATTCTCATTCCTAAGTGTCATACCCTTTTAGATTTTAGATTTTAGATGGGCGAATGACTCAAGACTATCGAGGTTTGAAGCACGGGCTTACAGTTGGATTTTTTTTTGAAAGTGGTATCACGGATAGGATATCGGATCGATCGGTAATTTGGCGTTTGCCGGAAGTCAGGGAAAACACGCAGAATATAAATTCCGTGCGATCGCGGATGGCAGTGCTGCAGAAATAGGGGAAACTAATAGATAGGTTAAATAAGAATGGGCGAAATAAACAAGGTCGCTGGCAGTTTCAGAAGCTCTGACTCCAAGGCTGTATCTACCGCTAAACACACTTTTGGAGTACGGAATATGTTAACTTCTTTCAGGGAAACGACTCCCGCCTCGAAATACGGAGATCCCCCATCCCAAAGCTTTGTAGTCAAGGACTCCAGCATCAATGAATGTGGATATTTTGTTTCCAGAATTTTGGCTGGGGAATCTGAGTGCATTGAGAAAATGACCTCCGCACTTCAAAAATCTGCCTCTATCCTTAGAGAGATTGACAAAGTTGGCTCGACTTCTGGTGGCAGCTCGAACCAAGTGCAATTAGGCTTTGTTATCCTCAGTTCAGATTACCTCAAACCATACAAAAGTCAATTGCCAAAATCGCATACCTCTATGACTCCAAACAACGGACTTGGTTCGTGTTATGCCGATCGATATAGTGATACACTCAGCAACGGCGGTGTGAGCGATCGACTGTTTGCTAATTAAGGAGAGTAATTTAATGGAGGGTATCGAACCTACCGAGGGCGACTGAATCCGAATACAATTTTAATTAGGGAGGCAGCCGCGATCGCAATCAACGATTTGATATGACTCAATCTGCAATCATCTCAATTCGCGGTGAATAACTTGAATCACTTTTGCAGTGAAGATGGCAGTCCTCACAGTGTCGGTAGCACCCCATCAGCCAATTGATTTCCAGCCAGAGGTTCCACTTAATATTAAATCGTTTTGACCGCAAGCATCCAGGATACAAGCCCCCGGATTGATCCGTCCAGAAATAAAAAATCTGTACCCGATGAAACTTGCCCCCGAATTTATCCGTGGTGTCAATGCTTCAATTCTAAAATCTAAAATCTAAAATCTAAAATCTAAAATCGATTGACTGTTAGTAAATGCAACCAAACTTCCTGGTAATCAGTATTTGGGTGTACCGCCAACCTAGCAGCTTCAAAGCATATAGAATTCTTCAAAATCTACATAATTCAGTTTTCCATTGGATGAAATACAGCTAGGGAAACTCTAGTGCATTGTGCCTATACGTAAAATATCACAATCAAATAAAAACTACTCAATATAATTAAGAGGAGTTATGCTGGGGGAAATTACCTCCACCCTTTCCGACTACCTGAAAGCAGACTACTTTTAGCCAAATAATGTCGCACAAATTTGATAGTACCACCGAGATTGATTTATTTAAATCTGCAATATAAATATTGTAATATCTTCCCATCGGTAGAGGTCATAATTTTCATTGTGGTAAATGGAGAAAAGGGAAATGTGGCTCCAAATAAATCAACAAAAATATTTTTAAAATGACGCTATCTCCCAATTAGATGTTAAGATATAATCAAATAAGTCTGATGAGATTACTCCTGGGTGTATCTACTAATAATGCCCTTAATGGAGTCTCCAATATGAGTTATACATTCGCTCAAGTTAACTCACAATCTGCTTTTGAAAAAGTGCCACTGCGCTCCTTAGTCTTCATTGACTCCGGCGTGGAAGATTACGAGTCACTTACAGCGGGAGTGCTGCCGGGACAGCAGGTAGTAATACTCGATCGCACCAAAAACGGCATCGAACAAATCACCTCTGAACTTGAAAAATACGCCTCTACTAACGAGGCGATAGACTCGGTTCACATTATTTCTCACGGCAGTTCTGGCAGCCTACAATTAGGCAACACCGCTCTGGGTTCAGATAACATAGAGCAATACAAAAGCCACTTGGAAAAGTGGCAAACTGCACTAGCCCCACAAGCAGACATCATGCTGTACGGCTGCGATGTAGCAGGCGGTACAGGTGCTAATTTCGTCGATCGCTTCAGTCAATTAACCGGGGCTGACGTTGCGGCATCCACCAACATAACTGGTCGGGGCGGCGACTGGAATTTAGAATTTGCCTCTGGCCAAATTGAAACTCCCTTAGCCTTGGGGCCCGATGCGATGGCAAGTTACCAAGGTGATTTAGCTACGATCGTAGTAGCCAACAATAGCGATAGCGGGCCCGGTTCATTAAGGGCTGCGATCGCCACCGCTGTTGCAGGGGATACAATTACCTTCGCTCCAGGTTTAGCCAGCCAAACCATTACCCTCACCAGCGGTCAACTCGATATTCCCGTTGGCAAAAACATCACGATTGACGGCGCTGCCTCACCCGGTTTAACTATCAGTGGTAACAACGCATCCCGCGCCTTTTTTGTCAATGCCAACGTTGCGACTGCTACCACTTTTGCGGTCAAAAACCTCATTATTACTAACGGCAAAACGGCTGATCGAGGTGGCGCGATCGGCACAACCGACGAAGTAAACCTCACAGTAGAAAACGTTCAGTTCAACAACAACGTCGCCGATCAAGGCGGTGGCGCAATTTTCGGTAATTTCAACAATACCCTGACTGTTACCAACAGTAAATTCAACGGCAACGTAGCTACCGCAGCTAACGATGAACGCGGTGCAGGTGCGATCGGCTTTTTGAGTTTCAAAACTATTACAGTCACCAACAGCGACTTCACCAACAACAAAGGAATTAACGGCGGGGCAATTAACAGCCTTCAAGGTAAGCTGACAATTGACAACTCCCGATTCATCGGCAACGACACCACAGCAGCCACTTTCGCCACAGGGCAGCCCAATTCTTTCTTAAGAGGTTTCGGCGGCGCAGTTTATACCGATCGAGCCAGCAATCCGAGCGAAGCTTCCGGCACAATTAAGATTACCAATAGCGTATTTCAAGACAATAAAGGTCGAGGTGAAGGAGGCGCAGCTTATCTGTTCACCGGCAGCCAAGACAACGTTATTTTGGAAAAGAGCACCTTCCAAAATAACGAAATTCTGGCGCTACCCGGTGGAAATCCTGGAAACGGTGGTGGGGTAACGATTTTGAGCGACAACACCAACCAGGGATTGACCATTACCAACACCACCTTTGCTGGCAACAAAGCCGGCAATCAAGGTGGCGGCCTGTGGATGCGAAATGCCCCTACTACGATTACTAACAGTACGTTTTCTGGCAACTCCACGGCGTATGCTGCTGGTGATTTCAACAAACTCGGCGGTGCAATGACTCTTGGTGCACCCACAACCATTCTCAACACGACGATCGCCGATAATTCTGCAGGCTGGGTTGGTGGAGGTATCTTCGCCGATGCCAATAATGTCACCCTCAAAAACACGATTCTTTCCAACAATACAGCGGCTAACGGAGGAAACCCTTGGGGCATTCAGCAACACGTCACCGCCCAATATAGCGATCAAGGAGGGAATTTTCAGTGGCCGGCCAAAAATCCCAATGACGGAAGCGATTTCAATGCGACGGCAAGTATTACGATCGCAGACCCCTTACTTGGCCCTTTGCAAAACCTCAACGGCGCTTTAGTCAGGCCGCTGCTGATAGGAAGTCCGGCAATTGATAAAGGGATTGCCACCGGCGCACCCACTACGGATCAGCGCGGCGTGACTCGCCCTCAAGATGGCGACAGCATTCCAGGTGCGATCGTGGACAGCGGCTCTTTTGAATTGGGAGGTAGTGTCGTCCCAGTGCCAACTCCCACACCCGCGCCAGTGCCAACTCCCACACCCGCGCCAGTGCCAACTCCCACACCCGCGCCAGTGCCAACTCCCACACCCGCGCCGGCGCCAACTCCCACACCCGCGCCAGTGCCAA
>NZ_JAUBQQ010000074.1:0-30550 GCF_036701335.1 Microcoleus sp. Pol12B5
CTAAAACTCCATCAGCAACAGGCACATTCAGGACTTGACCGTGCAGAGTTTGGTAATAGTCCATTGCTGCGAACGGTGGATTATTGGTTATGTTAATTACAAATGTCTGGTTTGCCGAAGTATCGACGCCGCCGAAGTCATTTCCACCACTGTCTCTGAGGTTTAGAGTGATATTGGCACCGCCAGTTGCACCCCCCGCCGGCGTAAAAGTCAGTTGTCCTAAAGAGTCGATCGCCGGTGGTACACTAAACAAAGCAGCATTGTCATTCCCCACCACTTGAAAACTAACAGTTTGTGCCGACTCGTTGGCGGGGCCTGGGGAAATACCTGTGGCCCATCCAGGAACAGTTTGCTGGCCTGCGTTGTGGCTAGCGATGGGATCGACTCCTTTGACAAACGAAGGTGCGTCGTTGACAGGATTGACGGTAATTGTAGCCGTCTCGCTTTCGCTGCTAAACGGCGATGTGCTGCCGTTTACCGACACGTTTACGCCCGTTGTGCCAGTAGCAATGTTATCGGTTGTATCCCAAGCCCGGAAAGTTAGGCTGGGCGACGTTCCAAAGTAATCTTGATTCGGTAGGAAACGAATCCTCGGTTCTGCGCTTTTGACTGCTACGTTTTTTAATTCAAAACTGGCAGATGCGGAGGTAGTGTCGTCCCCAAGAAACAGAAAATTGGGAGTTGTATAAGGGTTAATCAGGCCCGTGAAGCTAGTATAATTCCGCAGGGGACGGTTGTTGAGAATCGCAGTGCCGTTGCGAAACAGCGTGAAGTTGTCGCCTAAAACTGCGAGTTCATAACTGCTTAGTTGGGTTGTATTGCCCAACCAGCGATCGGGAGAAGCATTGGCAGTATCATGAGTAAAAAGCGGTCCAGAGTCGGAGATCCCATCTTTTTGTACCCAAATTTCGTTGTCCCAAAAACCAATTTCTACACCTTTTTGACCGTCGGAACTAATAGCTACAAGGCTGAAACCGGCTCGATCCGACAAACCATCTGCGTTTTTGTCGCTGTCGGCAAAGGTGTGACTCTCGCTGTTAATTTTGACATCAAAACGAATGTTGTAACCTAAAGTGCGATCGATAACTGGCACCGCCGCATTTTTAGGACTAAAAGTAACACTTGCTAAAGTTGGAGGGAAACCGCTAAAGACAGGGACAGGGGTGTGAGTGCTGTAACCTGCATAAATACTTTGATTGGCAAGGCTGTTGAGGGTAGTCGAACCACCATTTAAAGTTTGAGTAGCAACAACACCACCGAAAGGATTAGCCTGATCAACATTTCCTAAAGCCATCCAAGGTTGGCTTGCAGGTGGAGTTCCCAATTGACCTGCGTACAGAGATGTCGAGCCGAGTAGCGTGGCGTTAGTATCAGAAACAGCACCAAAAGGCGTCCAAACATTGCCGCCGTCGACGGAGTATTGCCAAGTGCCATTACTGTTGTCTGCGCCACTGACAGCAATACCTTGAGGGTCACTATTAATATCAGTAATTAAACCACTGATTAAGGTAGAAATTGGTGTACCCGTGTTGCTTGCTGCTGGGATATCTTCATTAATAGCTGTCAGTGTTGGGAAACCGGAATTTTTTAAAACTGGTGCAGCGTAGTGACTACCTAAATTGCCTACTGTATTTTGGGGAAATCCTTACCATTGCACGATCGGATCGAAGGTATCATTAGGATTTGGATCGCCATCGGTGACATCTCGAGTGCGGCGCAGGGTGTTGTCTGCCGTACTGATAAGTCCTGTTCTCCATTCTATACCCGGATTGACTCCAATTTGACCGATCGAGTCTACAACTTGACCTCCTGTTCCCCCTTTTCGCAGTACAATTGCATCGTTGCCGTTGTACCAGCCAAATTGATTTGTATCAGTTTGATCAGCTTGGGCAAGCATAGCTGCAAGAGTGCTATTAGTTACAGGGTCGCCATTATTCAGTGCAAAAACATAAACATCGCCAACAGCTACTGTTCCCGTTAAAGGAAAGGTTTGTGTGGGAACACTGTTGCCATTAAAATATGTTTGTACAACATAATTTCCTGTTAATAAGTTTATTGGTGCTGTAGTACCGTTGTATATTTCTAAAGCTTTATTATTGCCGCTACCTTCTACGTACTCGCAGAAAAATACATCTAATGACGACATGATTGAAGAAAAAGTTATGTATAAATAATTTTGCTCTTTCATTATTTGTGTGTCAAGTAATCTTTTTCAGCAAATTACAAAATTGATAAAATTGATACTTTCTAGCGAGCGAGGTTTGGCAATCCTTATAAACTGCCCCACTTAAGATTGACTGTCTAACAGTTCTTCAGCAACCAATCCTTTCTGAACTGCGAGCACTGCTGCTTGAGTGCGATCGCGCACTTCCAACTTTTGCAAAATCGCGTGCAAGGGAACCCGCACAGTCCCCGGAGCAATGTACAATATTTGTGCAATTTCCTGATTGCTTTTCCCCCCCGCAACTAAAGCCAAGATTTCCAGTTCTCGCTTCGTCAGCGGATTTTCCACAACTTCTGATTTTGACCCTACTTTCACAGGTTCAGAATTAGCAAAAACTGCCCGAATTTCCGCAGTTGCCGCCTTATCCCACCACGAAGCACCAGCCGCTACCGATCGAATTGCCAAAACAAAAGTTTCCGCCGCAATTCCCTTGAGGTAATAGCCCTGAACACCCGCACCAATCAATCTTTCAATTAAGGATTTTTGCGAATGAGAAGTTAAGATTAAAACGGGAATTGCTGGATGTCGCTGTTTAATTTGGCGGCACGCTTCAATACCGCCAATTCCCGGCAAACCGATATCAAGAACTACCACATCTGGTAAGTGTTGCTGAGTCAATTCTACTGCTGTTTCGCCATCTTCTGCCTCGGCAATTACTTGCAAGCAACTTTCTTGCTGCAACCGCGTTTGCAGACCCAACCGAAACAGTTCGTCGTCTTCAACTAGAAGAATTCGCCTCAAGGGGTGGCAACAAGGCTACAAGGCACTCTAGATCAGGGATAGAGCGTGAAGTCCTTGTTGAAAATTGAGTCGTTTGTGGGGTTTGAGATTCATCATATTCCAGGCTAAATCCGACCAATTATGGAAAGATTGGCCCCAATCAGGAGCGTGCAATCCCATCCAAAAAGTGCTATAACGCTCTGTTAAACGTCCGGTTTCAGTAGGACGACAAATATACTCAACAACAGTTCGATGTTGTAAAGAAGCACCCTGTAAAGTGGCTAGAGTATAAGCAATAGAAATGAGTAAAACTAGCGCCATTAAGCGACGCTCGTTAACTTTTGTATTTTCGAGATTATAGCCTCCTGTTTTTAAATCACGAAACATTGTTTCGATACCCCATCGAGCGGCATAGATAGAAAGAGTTCGGGGTAAACTGTTTAAGCTCGTCAAAATATACCAAGGTTCTTTTGGACCTCTACCTCGATATTTTTTTTTCCAATAAGCCGCTAAATTAAACCCTCCAAGCTGATGCGCTTTGGTACAATAAATAAATGTTGGCATAAAATCGAGATTTTCAGGGTTTAATTTCTAAGTCCTTTAGTGTTCGATAAACTGCATCATCATCGGCAATACAAGTGCCTTTTTTCTGCCGCAATGCGAAGTCTATATTCCTTTGCTTGAGCCAATAAGCCAGTTGGACGCTGTGAAATTCAGGCATCGGCTAAGACCAGAACTGGATAAGGCTTCAACAGCCGCAATACCGGAGTTAAAACTTTTTTTGTTCGCGCAAGTTACTACTTCCTTTTTTGGGTAATATTTCCCAATAAACGGGAATAGCGTGTTTCCCCCAAGCTAAACATAACACGATTAAATTTCGCTCTTGCCATTGCGTTCGATCGATAATTAAGAGCAAATGTCCTTGATGAATGAGTTGGAGTTTCTTTATTCGTCTTCGTTGTTGTCGATGGCTCGGTTGGTGGCGAAACTCTTGTTTGACGAGCTATTTGATGAGGGGAAACCACAACAGCTCTTATGTGAGTTGAGGTAAGTCTAAAAACCGTTGCAAGTTTCTCACTCGACTTTCATACTTTATCAGTTGTGGAAACTTGTTAGCTAAAGTAGATAAGCTGACATCTCGATAGCTTTGTAACATTAACACTAACAATTGTAGCGTTAGATACTGGCGAGGATTTAGATGCGTCTCGAAAACTTTTTGGTATAATTGAGGGAACATATATTTTGGGTGGGGGTCGCTGCGACCCCCAATTTTTGGGGATTACGATTGGCTCAAACCCTTATTCTACCTGATTTGCAGCCTCCTTGTCACCGCTTGAGCTTAGAAACTCACGGGCGGAAAGAGACAGTAGCTAAAGGCGAGGGACTAGAAATAGTGCCCAAAAAACAAATGCGGCGCGGCGAAAAAATGCTCACCGAAATGAATGCGGATGCTGTCATAAAACGCCGTCCTCAATTAGCATTAATAGACGAACTCGCTCATACAAACATTCCGGGTTCTCTGCGAGAAAAACGATATCAAGATGTCGAACAAATTCTTAAGGCTGGAATTGATTTTTTCTCCCCTCTCAACATTCAGCACATAGAAAGCCTCAACGATTTAGTAGCTAGAATTACCGGAGTTGTAGTCCGAGAGCGAGTGCCAGATCGCGTCCTCGAAGATGCTGACGAAATAGTCGTTGTCGATGTCACGCCGGAAACTTTAGAAGAAAGGTTGCTAGAAGGCAAAATTTATGCTCCCGGAAAAATTCAACAATCTTTAGAAAAATTTTTCCAGCGCCGTCATTTAATCGCTTTGCGAGAACTCGCCCTGCGAGAAGTCGTAGACAATGTGGAAGACGACGCAGCAACTTTAAAAGGTCAATCTTGCAACATTCACGAACGAGTTTTAGTGTGCATCTCGACTTATCCGAATTCTTTGCAACTGTTGCGGCGGGGCGCGAGGATTGCTAGCTATATGAATGCCCCATTTTATGCTGTGTTTGTCAACGATCCAGACCGATTTTTAACAAAAGCAGAAGGCTTGCACGTTGAAACTTGTGAGAAACTCTGTCAAGAATTTAAGGGGCAATTTTTGCGGGTAAACGGCACTAATATAGCCAAAGCGATTTCGGAGGTAGCGAAACAGTATCGCATTACTCAAATTGTGATCGGCGAAAGCCAGCAATCCCGCTGGAAATTGATGCTGCGGGGTTCTTTGACTCAACAGTTAGTCCGATCGCTCAAACACGTAGATTTGCACATCATCGCTACTGAAAAAAGTCAGTAGTCATTAGTTATTAGTCAGTAGTCAGTAGTGGTTAGTTATTTTGCAGAAAAACTGCAACTTTTGGAGGATAGGTGAATCTAGCGGTTGGTGGATGCAGCAGAAGCTTTTATCTGTCAAGATTGCCCTTGGTAAACCTGATTAAAAGTGCGATCGCTATGGTGGATGATTACATTCTCAACTTGCTAGTTATTGGCATCCTCCTGCTTACCGTTACCTTGGGTTCCGGCTGGATTTCGCGATTGCCTGTATCTTATGCCTTAATTTATCTCATTGTCGGTATCGGATTGGGGCCCTACGGCATCAAGCTGATTGACTTGCGTCCCGAAGCTGAATTTTTAGAAAGACTTACAGAATTTGTAGTTATTGTTTCTCTGTTCAGTTGCGGCTTAAAAATGAATCGCCCACTGCAACTTTGGGCCTGGAATTCCACAGCGCGGCTGATCGGTTTTTTAATGCCAATTTCGATTTTTGCTGTTGCTGCGATCGGTCATTGGTTTGTGAAATTAGATTGGGGGCCGGCGATTTTACTGGGAGCAATTCTCGCTCCCACCGATCCAGTTTTAGCCTCAGAAGTTCAGTTAGCTCATCTAGACGATCGCGATGAGTTGCGCTTTGGTTTAACATCGGAAGGCGGTTTAAACGATGCTTTAGCTTTTCCCTTTGTTTATTTCGGCATTTATGCACTAAAAGATAACAACTGGCCGAACTGGTTTTCGCAGTGGGTAGCAGTTGACTTGATTTGGGCGATCGCCGCAGGTATCGTTATGGGAATTTTAGTAGCTAAAGCCGTCACCTGGATCGATCGCCGACTCCAACACTATCGACCAGCCGATCAATTAATGGAAGATTTCATTGCTCTCAGCACAATTCTGCTTACATATTCCCTCACAGAAGTAGTCAACGGCTACGGATTTCTCGCAGTTTTTGTAGCAGGAATTGTGGTACAAGGGAGTTACCAGAACCCAGAAAAGCCGCTTTCCCAACTGCACTTTATCGAGCGCATAGAAAAGTTAATGGAAGTAGGAACTATTTTACTATTAGGTTCACTTTTGCGCCTAGAACCTATGTTGGCATATGGAGGTTACTCCCTCTTAGTAGCTGGATTGTTAATTTTTTTAATCCGGCCTGTGGGAGCTTGGATTAGTACGATCGGCAGTCCTTTGCATCCCGCCAGCCGCTGGCTCTGCGGGTGGTTCGGCATTCGTGGTGTCGGTTCTATCTATTATCTTACCTATGCTTTTGGTCACGGTTTAAAAGGGGACACCGCCGAAAAAATTGCCTGGATTACCTTTACAACCATCGTACTTTCTGTGATTCTGCACGGCATTACTTCCACCCCGTTAATGAACTGGTACGAGCGCCGAATCAAACCTAAAGTACCAGATTTAATTTAATTCAGTAAGGTGCGTGACTTTAATAGTCTTGGACGCAAATGTCACACAACAATCGACCTATAGGCTGCGTCAGGCGAAGTTCTCTAACGGCGATCGGGAATTTCGGGAGCTGACGCACCTTACTATATAATCGAAAATCCATTTGTAGAGTGCGTCAGGCGAAGCTCTCTAACGACACCGAAAGAAAATAAGATTATAATTTTTGGGATAACTCTAATATAAACGTTCGCCGAATCAAACATGGATAGATTTGAATTTCAGCTAGCAATGCTGCAACAAGGAGCAGAGGAACTAGAGAAAAAAATAGCTAAGTTCACAACAATTATGATTCAATTAAAAACTGCAGCAATTACCATTTGGGTAGCGTTGATTGGTTGGGTTTTTACAAGCAAAATAGATGCGTTGATTCCCCTAGGATACGTTATAATTCTTGGTTTCTGGTTTTTAGAAGCTACCTACTGGAGGGTGCAACTTTATTACATGCTAAGAGCCCATGCAGTTACCGAATTCTTGAATAATGAAAGCGCCTTAGATGAAAGTTTTAATACTCGCTCAATTCCGGAAGGCCTTGTTCACCCGCTCGGTTCATTAAAAATACTTAAAATGCCTTCTTTAGGTCGAGCTATCTGCGCTCCATCAATCTATATTTTTTATACCTTTTTGTTTGGTGTTAATTCGATAGTTTGGTTAATAACTCTTAAAACACTCCTATAACTGGGTAATACCCCAATGGGCGAGCGTCCGGATAATATCTTTCCTCCCAACTAACTAAAAGTGTAAATTGGATGTTGATCCATATGCTTGCTACTCCAAAAAACGGTTGCATTCTTTATCATTTGGGTTAAGACTTCGCCTGTTCTCGCCTCAATACTCTCTTGGTTATTTTCAAATAACCAGAACTGTTTGGGATCAACTTCTACTACGACAGCAACCTCTTATGTTCAGGACTTAGGCAACTGGCATACTAAAATCAAGCTGTAGGGTGCGTCAGGTGAATTTCTAGAACGATTATTGAGGGTTTAAAAATCTGATGCACCTTACTAATTGTGACTATTGACAATTTTAAAAGGACATGACAAGGAAGTCCTTACCCGCAGCTAAACAGGTTTCACCCCAACTAATAAAGCGAGTTCCCGCCACTTCCAGTAACAGTCTGCATCGGTAAAACCAAGTTCTCTAAACCAGCGCAATTGCGTTTCCATATCCAGCAATTTATTAGACGGATCGTCTGGCGAATCGCTAATACCCAACGCCTCTCGAAATTTATCATGCAAAGCGGGAGTTGGTGACGCTACGTGCTCCAAGTTGCAAAAAATACCTCCGGGTTCCAAAATCTCGAAAATCTCGGTGTAAAGCGAACGTTTGCGATCGTCTGCTACATGATGAATCGCAAAACTAGAAACAACCGCATCAAACTTGCCCAAATCCGCCGGTAGCGATTCGTCAAAATTGTGTTCAATTACCGTGACATTCTGGTCATCAGCAAAGCGAATTCGGGCTTTTTCCAACATTGTCGGCGAAAAGTCGATCGCCACACATTCAACATTTGGTCGATCGCACTTAAGCAGACCCAGCAATCGCCCGTCTCCCGTGCCCACATCCAGAATTCGCTTCACATTTTTCGGCACTTCCTCCAACAAAACCGCTTCACCTTCAGTGCGGTGAGGAATTCCATCAGCTTTAGCAAGATACCACAAAGCGTGTTCCGCAGAAGTCCAAAGATTTACTTGACTCATGAATTTTTAATCCTCATAAATCTCGCCATTTTTACGAGTAAAAATCCAACCATTATCGCTAGCTTTGGCAATTAAATCATCATCGGGATATTCGGCACTATCTCCCGGAGTGCGATCGCCAATTTCGAGATAAACAACATCTGCATCTGAGCGGTTGACTAAATGATGCCCATCTCCATCACCCGCCGGAAAACCCGCCGCCATACCCTGTTTCAGCACTTGCTCTCCCGAATTTGTAATCAGAGTAACTTCCCCTTCCAGAACATAGATTAACTCATCTTGCCGGGTGTGCCAATGTCGGAGAGCAGAACAACTTCCCGGCGCAAGTCTCACCAAATTCACCCCAAAATTCTGCAACCCGGCAGCATCGCCCAAGCGTTTTTTAACTCTCCCCGCAACAGCAGATTGGAATTGCTGAGGGTACTTAGAACCCGTAATTTCCGGGACATTCTTAGGGTCAATAATCATATAACAAAGCTGACTGCAGTTGTGAGTTTTTTCTTCTTTCTCTTGCTTGGCGTCCTAGGGTTTACGCGCGGCTTCGCCTAACGCGCCTTCGCGGTTCGTTTTTGGGTTTTTATTATTACAAAACACGCTTAAATTCAAGATAAATACAATTTTATAGCACTTACCAGATCCCCGCCACTCTCGCCTCTCACCTCCGACAGTTCCCCCAACTCATTAAGAATGTGTTATAAATATTGAGATTCATTAAGAAATATTGCTCAAATGCTCGTTTCCCCCTCCGGCGTCAGCAAACTCAAAGAATCTTTAAAAGAAAAAGTATTCTTTGGGAATGAGCCAACCCCCGAACTCATAGCCATCTTACTGATTTACTTCGTCCAAGGCATTCTCGGACTAGCCCGCTTAGCCGTCAGCTTCTTTCTCAAAGACGAACTCGGCATGAGTCCGGCAGAAGTCTCGGCCATGCTGGGCGTCGTAGCCCTGCCTTGGATTATCAAACCCGTGTTCGGGTTCATGTCCGACGGCTTGCCGATATTCGGCTACCGCAGACGCCCTTACATCGTCCTCTCCGGGCTGCTGGGAACGTCAGCATGGGTGAGCCTCGCAACAATTGTACACACGCCACTTGCCGCTACAGGCGCGATCGCCCTGAGTTCCCTCTCCCTCGCCGTCAGCGACGTAATCGCCGACTCCCTGGTAGTCGAAAGGGCCAGAAAAGAATCCGTTACCGACGCAGGTTCCCTGCAATCCTTGTCTTGGGGCGCTGCAGCCCTCGGCGGACTAATTACGGCCTACCTCAGCGGTTCCCTGCTGCAACACTTCAGCACTCATACTATCTTTTTAATCACCGCATCTTTCCCGCTAATTGTATCAGCAACAGCTTGGTTAATTGCCGAAGAAAAAACCAACAAAAGAACCGACTTTGAAACAGTCAAAGACCAATTCAAACAACTGCGGCAAGCTGTTACCCAAAAAACAATTTGGCTGCCCACCGCCTTTCTCTTCCTCTGGCAAGCCACCCCAAGCTCAGACTCCGCCTTCTTCTTTTTCACCACCAACGAATTAGGCTTTCAACCAGAATTTCTCGGCCGAGTGCGCCTCGTTACCAGCATTGCAGCCCTCGCCGGCATCTGGCTGTTTCAACGCTTCCTCAAAACAGTTCCATTTCGAGTAATTTTTGGCTGGTCAACCGTCCTTGCGGCTGCTTTGGGGATGACTACTTTATTATTAGTAACTCATGCCAACCGAGCTTTAGGAATTGACGATCAATGGTTCAGCATCGGAGACAGCCTGATCCTGACAGTAATCGGACAAATTGCTTATATGCCGGTGCTCGTACTCTCCGCCAGATTGTGTCCCCCAGGCGTCGAAGCAACTTTATTTGCCGTGTTAATGTCAGTCACCAACTTAGCAGGACTTATTTCCCACGAAGGCGGCGCACTTTTGACCCACTTGCTAGGAATTACGGATCGCAATTTCGATAACCTCTGGCTGCTAATTGTCATCACAAACCTGTCCACACTTCTACCCCTACCGTTTTTAAATTGGCTGCCCGCCGATAGTACAGAAAGCGCCGATCCAAATGCTCAAAAGTCTCTTCCCGTATTAGAACCAGAAATCGGCAGTTCCAAACCAGGCGGACAGCATTTCATGCCCGAATACTTTCCCGACTTAGTACCGACAGTAAGGTCACAAAGCCGCACCGCAGACAGCAAATAAAGGCAAGCACACACAGATTTTGACACGGGTACACGGATGAATTTAACTGTGTTTCCCAATTCTCCGATTTTCCTTCTCTCTGCGCCCTCTGTGGTCTCTGCGGTTAAAAAATTCGCTCCCGTAACACCAATGCAAAACTTACAGATTTCTCAACCTCAAACCGCAGCTCAAAACGCATCATACGATCGCACAGACTGGCAGCGCGGTTACGAATCTCAACCCAACGAATCCGACTACTGGATTGACGACATAGAAGGCGAAATCCCCGCCGGCTTGCAAGGCACATTCTTTCGTAACGGGCCCGGATTATTGGATGTCAACGGCCAGCGCATCCACCACCCGTTTGACGGCGACGGGATGGTTTGTGCGATCGCAATATCCGAAGGCCGCGCCCATTTCCGCAACCGATTCGTCCGCACTGAAGGCTATCTCGCCGAACAAAAAGCCGGAAAAATCCTCCACCGAGGCGTTTTCGGCACACAGAAGCCAGGGGGCCCGCTAGCCAACATCTTTGATGTCAAAATCAAAAACATTGCGAATACCAACATCATTTATTGGGGCGACAAACTGCTAGCACTTTGGGAAGCAGCACAGCCCTACAGACTCGACCCCCGCACCCTAGAAACACTCGGTTTAGACACCCTAGATGGCATCTTGGAACCTGGTGAAGCCTTCGCTGCCCACCCCAGAATTGAAAAAGGGAAAAATGGCAAAGGAGACAGATTAGTAAACTTTTCTGTCAAGCCGGGTTTTTCGAGTACCATCACGATTTACGAACTCGACAAAAGCGGCAAACTTTTGCAGCGTCACGCCCATGCAATACCGGGTTTTGCCTTCCTGCACGACATGGTAATTACCCCGAATTACTGCATATTCTTCCAAAATCCCGTCAGCTTCAACCCGCTGCTTTTCGTGTTAGGATTTCGCAGTGCATCCCAGTGCATTCAATTTTCGCCAAACAAGCCAACGCAAGCAATTTTAATTCCCCGCAACGGCACTGACGAGGTGAAGATATTAGAAACCGAACCTTGTTTTGTCTTCCACCACTGCAACGCATGGGAAGAAGGAGACGAAGTTTTTGTAGATTCAGTTTGTTACGAATCATTTCCAACTGTAGAAGGAAACGCCGATTTTCTGGAGGTTGATTTTGACAGCATTCCAGCGGGCGAATTGTGGCGCTTTAAGTTAAATTTGCAAGACAAAACCATGCAGCATCAAGTTGTTGAAACTCGGTGTTGTGAGTTTCCGACTCTGCATCCCAATAATGTCGGACAACCTTACCGATATCTTTATATCGGTGCTGCTGATGCTCCCACGGGAAATGCTCCTTTGCAAGCTATCCTCAAAATTGATTTCGTGACGGGTGAAAGGCAAATTTGGAGTGCCGCGCCGCGTGGTTTTGCGGGGGAACCGGTGTTTGTTACCCGTCCCGATGCTGTTGCGGAGGATGACGGCTGGCTGCTGGTTTTAATGTATGATGCAGCTAATCATCGATCGACCTTAGTAATTTTAGATGCTCGCGACATCACCAAAGGGCCCCTAGCGCGCTTGCATTTAAAACAGCACATTCCCTACGGCTTGCACGGAAGTTTCACACCAAATGTACTGCTTCCTATCGGTTCGTAGTGACCAGTTGATTCGCCTGGTTCTTGCGCCGATGAGCGCCACAGCCCGCCGGGGTTAAAAACCCCCGGCTCACAGCGAAAGTCCTCTAAAATAGGACTAAAACCAACATTTATTATTGATCGAGTTTTTTTAGTCGGTTTCAACCGACTTTAGCTATGAGCCAGGGGTTTAAACCCCTGGCGGATTGCCGGGAGTGCTAACAAATATTCAAGATGTAAAATATCATAATAAATGCAAACTATTAACACATTTAGTTTTAAAAAAATAATTATCTTAATTAGCAGTATCATCGTAAGTTTTGCAATTATCTTATCTATTTACTCTCACAATGCTAACGCCCAAGAGCCTTACAATTTATCTCCAGAAAGCGCGGTCGCGTCCAAAGGTTTGGTTGAGGTAAAAATGACATTAATTGCCGTTGACCCCATTAAAAACGAACTAGAAGCCCGCTTGCAGTTTGAACTCAAAGGTATCTATAAAAAAGGGCCAACTTACCCGGCGCAAGACTTGTTAATGACAGTTAACGGCGCAAACGTACAGGATTCAGAAATTACCTTTAAAGAAGGGAAACCAATGATTGTCCCTGCATTGAAGTTTAACTTAGTCAAAGGAAAAATTAACAATTACCCATTTGACAGGCACATTGCTAAAGTAGCTATTTCGATTGACCCGCTGCCTTCAATTGGTAAAAAGTTTGCTCCCTTTGAACTGAATCCCGTGCCGCTGGAATTTAATTTTCATGCCGATGTTCCCGGTTTCGACATCAGCTATAAGCCGATGGAAGAGAATTCATCTATCTTTATTTATATCGATGTTTCTGCAACTCGATCGCTGCCGGTGAAATTCTTTGCGTTAGTAATAATTGTGATCATGTGGGTGCTGTCAATTATGGCGCTTTTGCTAGCATTGAAAGTGATGAAATCAGGCAAGTTGCCGGAAGTGGGAATGTTGAGTTGGACTGCTGTCATGCTGTTTGCTTTTCCCGCGATTCGCAACGCTCAACCGGGGGTGCCTCCCGTGGGAACTGCCAGCGATTTCCTTTCCTTTTTTTGGACGGAAATTATAGTTGTGGTGGCGTTGGTGATTATCGGTAGCTGTTGGTTAAAGCGGTATCATCCGCCGATTGAATGATTTTAGATTTTATATTTTATATTGGAATAATTTACCCCCCGATATAAATCAGGGGGTTTGTAGTTTTGATACTTTCAATTAACAGCCAAAAGTCAACTGTTAACTAAATTCAAAGATTCAATTTTTGACTTCCAAATTCTCAATATCCTTTGCGGGTACGCCCAAACCGCGCAAGATAGTAAAAGCCATAATTCGATATCCCGATTGATTTGGGTGCACTCCATCTGCAGCCAACAAATTCAGAGTTTTGCCCGCGTGCTTTTGATACGTGCCGATAACTTCCCGAAAAGGCGCATTCAAATCAATAAACAAGCACTGATTCTCTAACGCAATTTCTCGCATCGCGGCAACATACTGTTGCAACCTGCGATTTTCTGGGCCGTCGATACTTTCTCCTATCAGAGTAGGAGAAAGCAGTACAACTCGAATTCCTGCGGCTTTTGCGGCCAGCACCATTTGAGTTATTTTCTCCCGATATTCTGCGACTTGCACTCCCGCGCGCCAGTTGCCTTCAGGATAAAACTGATTGTTTGGGAAGTCGAAGAAAGCGTTCCAAACGTCGTTGACTCCGACATTAATCATCACTAAACCTGGCTTTTGGTCGATCGCATCTTTCTGGAAGCGCGCTTGCATATCAGTCGATTTGTTACCGCCAATCCCGGCGTTGACGATTTCGATTTTGCGATCGGGATAAACGGCATTCAGATAGCGTTGCAGCAGCCAAACGTAACCTCCGGGGTATTTCCCTGCCTCGGTGATGCTGTCGCCCACTATCACAATTTTGCGCTTGCCGGCGAGCAAGTTCTGGATTTCTGGTGTCGGCGTTGCTTGGGATACGGATTCTTTAAACACTGGAATTAAGGAGTGAGGAAGGTTGAAGGCGATAACAGCAGCAATTACAGCAATGGCAAGTCTAATTAAAAATTGCCTCAGCCGGGTTTTGGGACGAGGCGATTCCCTTCGGGATAGCTTCGCTTCACGCGCATTGGGAGACATTACGCAGATTCCTATTAAAACTCTAACTATTTATGTCTGCAATAATATTATCCATTTCAGGGGTTTTTGTCACTTATTTCAATAACCCAGTCATGGACTAACAAAAACCTGGTTTGGACGCCACATCCTAAGTTATAAGCCTTAAGGCAGAAACCTGGTTGTTGACCCCGCCTGCGTAAGCTATACAGGTGAAATTACTGAGGTTTTTGTTGCCCCGATCAGTCCGTGTAATTGCCATCACAAAAAAGTTCGCCCAATGTCACATGATTTCTGCTACTTACGGCACAACTTTAGCAGGTGTTCGCGGTTTATAATATTATTGATTAGTTCAGGAAACAACTTTTCATGTGAGGTTAAAGCAATGGTAGCAAATTCAAATTTTTTATATCCTCAAAATCGCTATTACGGTGAGGTAAAACCAGAGAATTTGGTATTTAATGCGAATTTACAAGAGTTTTCTCAGCGAGTGGGTTACATCAGTTCCTTGACATCTAACGGTAAAATCTCTGTGGAACAGGCATTTACTCAGATCCAAACACTGTGGGAACAGGTGGAAAAGTCGAAAAAGCAGTTGGGAATTGGCGAAAATCCATTTTCAGCTTGAATAATTAGCGGTTGGCTTGGAAGTTGAGTGACGCGCCATTGATGCCGATCGATTAATCCACAGCTTAAGATGAAAAATGAAAAAGTAGCTAGTGGCGATCGACCTTTTTGCCTATGAGTTCCGATTTAGTACCTCTCCTTCCCAAAGTATCCGTCGGCCGCCGCGCCGCGGCCCTCTGCATCGACGGAATCGCAGTTTGGCTGCCCAGTTTGCTTCTGGGTACTAATGCGATCGTCCAAACCATATTTTTTGTCCTGCTGTGGCTGATCATGCGCGTAGCCATCGTCAGGAAAAACCAAGGTCAAAGTCTGGGGCGCTGGGCCTTGGACATGAAAATTGTCGATCCCAGATTCCAACGGACTCCCGGAGTGCAAAAACTGTGCAAGCGCGAGGCATTGCTGGGCTTTTGCGCCGCCTTAGCCTTCGCAGGTATAGGTGGGATCACATCTACCAACGCCGCCGTCTTGCTGCTGATGCTGCCCCTGGCGATCGACTGTAGCGTTGCCCTCACCTCCGCCGAAAGGTTTCCCCAAGCTTTCCACGATCGCATCGGCGGGACGATCGTCGTCGGAGCCCGCCGTGGCTACTCCCTCGACATCAAAGTTAGAAGATTGCTTGACCAAGTGCAGAGCAATGTGAGAAGATAATAAATTGTGTTTAAATTAGTCGAAATTTATTTAGAATTATGGCTAAAGGCGTCCGCATCATAATTACTCTAGAGTGTACTGAGTGCCGTACAAACGTAAGCAAACGCTCAAAAGGCGTGTCTCGGTACACCACCACCAAGAACCGTCGCAACACGACGGCGCGGCTGGAACTCAAAAAGTTCTGCCCCCATTGCAACAGCCACACTGCCCACAAAGAGATCAAGTAGTGATTAGTCATTAGTCCTTAGTCATCAGTCATCAGTTGTTGGCAATTGATATTGATCGGCGAAAAGCAGATAATTAACCAATGCTTTCCTGACGGCTAGCAACTAACGGCTAATAACTAAAAACTCACAATCAACAGTCAACAAACAACAGTCAACAAACAACAAACCATGACTTACTTTCGCCGGCGCGTTTCGCCCATCAAACCCGGAGACCCGATCGACTACAAAGATGTCGATTTGCTCAAAAAATACGTCACAGAACGCGGTAAAATTTTGCCCCGCCGGATTACCGGTTTGACCGCAAAACAGCAGCGAGACCTGACCAGAAGCATCAAAAGAGCAAGAATTGTAGCTTTGATGCCCTTCGTAAACCAAGAAGGTTAACAGGATTTGGGATTTTGGGTTTTAGATTTTGGACTGGGAATAAGACTTGCGCGAAACAAACGTCTTTCTGTCATTAATAGTGCAGCAAGAATGCAGCGAAAAAATCGCGAAATAGGGTTAATAGTCGCAGCAGCGCAAGTCTTAATCACAAGTCAGAAGTTAAAAAAAAGCAAGAAGAAAGAACAACTTTTTAGATTTTAACTTTAACAATTGACCAGAAAAATTGCCAATATCCAAAATCTAAAATCGCAAGCTCGAAACTCGATAAGTGGCTACTGTAAAAATCCAAAATCTCAAATATAAAGCTGGCAAGTGGAGAAGGGAACGTTAGTAGAATTTAGAGTGCACGGCGACCGCCGTCTGGCAGTTGCCGATCGCCCCGACGGCAAGAAAAACTGGGTGGTGGTAGACGAAAACGGTCAACCGCACAGCATACCGCCCAAACAAATTACCTACGAAGTAGTCGGAGAAACTTACAAACCCTCCGACATTCCCAAGTTTGTCAAAGAAGTAGAAGCATACTCAGATCCATCGAGTTTGGAAGTCGCTTGGGAACTTTTAGTCGGTGACGGAGAAACTGCCGATCCCGAATCCCTGGCAATGCTGCTATTTTCTGAGAGTAGTGGGGCCCAGTGTTACGCGGCTTACTGTTTGTTATCAACAGACAAATTGTATTTCAAACAAAAGGGCGATCGCTACGAACCGCGACCCGCCGCCCAAGTAGCCGAAATCAAACACCAGCAAGAAGTAGAACAGCAGCGACACCAAGAATCCCAAGGATTTTGGGATCGAGTCAAACAGCGGCTGGCAGGGGAAAATGTAGATTGGGAAAATAGCGATCGAACTCGCCTCGACGCCCTAGAACGCTTTGCCCTCCTCGGAGAAGAAGCAACGCACCGCACCCCAGCCTTAGAAACTTTAGCCAGCTTACAACGATCCGAAAACCCCGAAGCAGCATTTGGCCTCCTAGTCGAGCTCGGCCTCTGGAGTATCCACGAAAACCTGTTTTTGCGGCGCAGCCAAATTCCCCTACAATTCTCCGCAAAGGTATTAGAAGTGGCCCAACGCTGCCTAGAAAATCCCCCAACCGACTCCGACACAAATCGTCTCGATTTAACTCACCTCAAGGTTTACACGATCGACGACGAAAGCACCACCGAAATCGACGACGGCCTCAGCTTAGAATTCCTCGAAAACGGCCAGCAGCGGATCTGGATACACATCGCCGATCCCACCCGCTTGCTTTCCCCCGGAGACGAACTCGACCTCGAAGCCAGAAAGCGCACCACTACGGTTTACCTGCCCACGGGAATGATCTCCATGTTCCCCCCAGCTTTGGCAACTGGGCCGATGAGTTTAATTCAAGGCAAAGAGTGCAGCGCGCTCAGCTTCAGCGTCACCTTAGACGAAATCGGCGCGGCTCAAGATTACAGCATCCACATCAGCACCATAAAACCCACCTACCGCTTGACCTACGATGACGTAGACGAAATGCTGGAGTTGGGAATCGAAGCAGAACCAGAAATAGCAGCGATCGCCTCTGCAGCCAAACTGCGCCAAAAATGGCGGGAAGCCCAAGGCGCAATCAGCATTTTCATGCCCGAATCCGTCATCAAAGTCAACGGCGACGACATCAAAATCCACGTCATCGACGACTCCACCGCCCGGATGCTAGTAGCCGAAATGATGATTTTAGCCGGCGAACTAGCCGCCCGCTACGGTCAAGCTCACAGCCTGCCCATACCCTACCGCTATCAGCCGCAGCCCGAACTCCCTCCCGATGAAGAACTGCTGGCTGTACCTGCAGGCCCCGCCCGCGCTTGCGCCGTTCGCCGGTGTATGCCCCGCAGCGAAATGGGCCTGACCCCCGGACGCCACGCCGGCTTGGGTTTGGAATTATACACTCAAGTTACTTCCCCGATCCGCCGCTATACCGATTTGCTGACTCACTTCCAAATCAAAGCCCACCTGCGGGGGGAACCGCTGCCTTTTTCCGCTGAAGAAATACAGGACATTGTGATGTGTCTCGGCACCGCAGTTAAAGAAGCATCCACTGTCGAACGCCAAACAAACCGCTATTGGGGATTGGAATATTTGCGGCGCAACCCCGATGAAGTTTGGGAAGCTTTAATGCTGCGCTGGTTGAGGGAAGACAGCAATCTGGGATTGATTTTATTGGAAGATTTGGGTTTAGAATTGGCAATGCGATTTGGTCGATCGGTCGCCATAGGCGATCGACTAGAAGTCAAAGTCACCCACTGCGATCCGCGATCGGATGTCATTAACTTCCAGGAAATGATATTTGAAGCCGCACAATAGGATTTTAGATTTTAGATTTTAGATTTTAGATTGCAAAAATCTGTGTTGAAGGCTGAAACTGAGGAGAAATCTCCTTTTTAGTCGAGTTTCTGACCC
Source organism: Microcoleus sp. Pol12B5 (assembly GCF_036701335.1). Taxonomy (NCBI): domain Bacteria; kingdom Bacillati; phylum Cyanobacteriota; class Cyanophyceae; order Oscillatoriales; family Microcoleaceae; genus Microcoleus; species Microcoleus sp. Pol12B5. The sequence goes on from NZ_JAUBQQ010000074.1 coordinate 18,576, forward strand.
CCTCGCATCCCCCTTGTCAAGGACAGGGGGGTAAAAAAGATCATGGTTTCATATCTAGTCCTGTAAAATAATCGTAATTCTTGTCAGGGCTAGTTCACCCCCGATCTGTAATATAAGCCAGGCATCCCGTAAATCCGCCCCGACCAAAATATTGGGGTCGATCGACTGGACATGATATTCAATCCAAGACGGGTAATACTTTTGACGTTAAATTGACACGCTTTGCTATCTCCTCTCTTCCTCCGTGTCCTCTGTGTCCTCTGCGGTTAATAAAAAAACTTCAGCATCATAAAAATTGGAAAATTTTACCGCAGCCTAGTAATCTAAAATTTAAAATTTAAAATCGCAAAATGCCCAATTCAATTAGCCAAGTTCAGCCGCCGCTGGAATTCATACCCCCAGCCTACAACCCGCTAGTGGTGCAAGGTTGTAAGCAAATTTTCCCGTGGTGGCTGCGATTTCGGACGAGTATCAGCCACGTTCAAGCCGAAAACGTCGAAACCCTAGCCGAACTATTCCACCAATTTCAAAATCAGAAAGTTCGCTTCTTGCTAGCCTTCCGCCATCCCAACTCAGACGATCCCTACTGTTTGGGACAACTAATTTGGAAACTCGTTCCCCAGGCAGCGCTCGCCAAAGGCATTCCCTTGCAATTCCCCGTACATTCCCACTTTATCTACGATCGTGGCATTCCCCTGTGGGCCGGTGCGGGAGTCGGCTGGTTGTATTCCCAACTCGGTGGCACTCCGATTGTTCGCGGGAAGATCGATCGTGCCGGATTGCGATCGGCCCGCAATTTATTTGCCAACAGCCAATTCCCGATCGCCGCCGCCCCAGAAGGCGCTACCAACGGTCACAATGAAATAGTTAGCCCCCTCGAACCGGGAATAGCTCAAATGGGCTTCTGGTGCGTTGAAGATTTGCTGAAAGCCGGACGCACTGAAAAAGTTGTAATTGTGCCGATCGGCATTCAATACCGCTATATCAACCCACCTTGGCAACCCCTAGAAAAACTTTTAACTCAATTAGAAATTGATTGCGGACTGCCACCATTAGATCGCACCGAAATCGAAAATTTAAATACTGCAAATTCCGATCCCGAAAACCACAATCACAAATTCCAATATTTGCGCCTGATTAGACTGGGCAGCCATTTGCTAGCAGTAATGGAAGAATTTTACAGCCGTTTTTATCATAAAACTTTACTGCCTGAAACATCTATTTTGACATCATTATCGCTACCAGAAAAAATGGGAAATGATTCGGGCAATGAAGTAATGATAGCTCGACTGAAAGCTTTGTTAGACGTGGGTTTGCAAGTAGCAGAAGAATATTTTAACTTAAAGCCCAAAGGCAGTTTAATAGATCGCTGCCGCCGTCTGGAACAAGCAGGCTGGGAGTATATTTATCGAGAAGATATCAAAGATATTGCAGCACTTTCTCCCTTAGAAAGAGGATTAGCCGATCGCCTCGCTGAAGAAGCAAGTCTTCGGATGTGGCACATGAGACTTGTAGAAAGTTTCGTGTCCGTTACGGGCAGGTACGTCGCAGAACAACTGACAGCAGAACGTTTGGCAGAAACAACTTTACTGCTGTGGGACGTACTGGCTCGAATCAAAGGGGGAAATCCTTTCGGTCGCCCCAAGTTGGGCAAACAGCAAGTACAAATGACCGTGGGCGAACCCATATCAGTGAGCGATCGTTGGGATCGATATCAGACCAGCCGCAGGTTAGCAGTTGCCGAACTCACTCAAGACTTACAATCAGCTTTAGAAGCAATGATTAAATCTTAATTACTCAGATAAACAAGAGCTTCTAGGGAAGAAGGAATATATATGTTTATTCACTACGTTTTTTTTGGTGAATTATAAACAAATTGTTATAGACTTTTGGAAGAGGTCTAATGAACCGCAAACCCTCGCTCGACAATGAACCAATAAAAATTAGCGATGACTAACAAACCTATCGATTTGTCTACTAACTCAATTAAGGTAAAACTGCTAAATAATTTAGCGCAGGAATTGCTCACACCACTTACTTCTGTCCTCGGCATGGCAAGCGTGTTGAAACAAGAAATTTATGGCCCCTTAACGAGCAAGCAAAAAGAATATATTGACGTTATCCAAGACAGCAGCCGCTCTTTGCGATCGCTAGTTGAAGAAATTTTGGAACTGGCAGAACTAGATGATTCCGCTTTCACATTGAAGCGAACCGCAGTTGATATAGAAACTTTGTGCCAGCAGGTTGTGACAATCCTGTCCTCGGCGGCAAGTAGACGAGAGCAAGAAATTAATTTGTCGATGGGGCCCGGGTCGCGCATCTGGTTGGTAGATAAAGATAAGGTTCAGCAAATGCTGCACCACTTAATTTTTAGCATTATTCAATCTGCTGGGGCAGGCAGCGTGATTCGAGTCCACGTTTCTCGGAAAGAAGACGGTATCAACATCGGAGTTTGGGTTTTTCATCCTTGGTTAGGGGAAAGTTTGCCCCATGCTAAACTCTACACCGACTACTTGTTGAATGCCGGATCTGGTAGCGGTTCGCCATCGAACTCCGAAACCGACTCCCTCGGACTCGAACCGCAATTCCCGACACAGGGTTCGCAGCGCTTAACGCTGGCGTTTTCTGAGTTGGCGGCTTTGGTTGCACAGAATGCAGAGGATAGCGCACCTGTTTTAGCTGGTTACGGGGCGCGGGAACGCTTGGGGCTGCTGCTTTGCTGCCAATTGGTGGAAATTCAAGGCGGTCAACTCTCGATTCAAGGAACCCCGGAATCTGGATATCGCTACGTGCTCTGGCTGCCCTGCACAAATGCTACGGAATTGTTGGAAGGCTAAAGAAGGAAGTTCGGCAACGGATTTCTAACGGATGTAACGGATGGAAAGAAGAAGGAAGAAGAAACAAGTCATTTGTTAATTAATACTGAGATGTTGCACCATTCTCAATAAGCCTATTAGGCGCGGGCTCGCGTGCCCCACCCACAAGAAATTTATTCTTTGGGGAGCCGACCAGAAAAGTCTTCAGGAAGAATGGCGCAAGATTGGAGTTACTACCAATTGTCCATGCTTTTAGACTCAATTCCCCATTCCCAATTCCCAATAATCAATCTAAAAATGAATTCAGTTTGGCAACAGTTAACTCTGGCAAATTTGCCACTCTCTCAGTGGCAAAGTAGAAGTTATTTATTCAATTTGGCGATCGGCTCTTTACGCAGTTGGCGACAAAGTAGCTGGCTGATGCAATGGGCAGAATCCTTGGGTTTTGTTTTGCTGGCCTTGACTTTCGGTTTGGCGCCGTTTGTAAACAATGCCTTGGTGGGGGTGTTGATGGCGGCTAGCGCTGCATTTTGGGTGCTGCTAACTGTTTCGGACGATCGCCCGATCGCCTTGAGGCCGATTCACTTGCTGGTACTGCTGTACTGGGGCATTGCCACCGTCGCAACCGCCATGTCGCCGGTGAAAGTCGCCGCTGCTACTGGTTGGAGCAAGCTAACGCTGTATTTGCTGTTTTTTGCGCTGATGGCTCGGATATTGCGATCGCCCCGTTGGCGATCGTGGTTAATTGCCGTATTTTTGAACGTCTCTTTAATTGTCAGTTTCTACGGCGTGCGGCAGTGGATTGACAAAGTGCCACCATTAGCTACTTGGAACGATCCGACTTCTACTCAAGCCAATGTCACGCGAGTTTACAGTTTTCTGGGAAATCCTAACTTGCTTGGTTCCTATTTGCTGCCGGCCATTGCATTGAGCGCCGCCGCACTTTTTGTGTGGAAAGGATGGGGAACAAAAATTTTAGCATTGACCATGCTGGTGGTGAATTGCGCGTGTTTGCGCTACACGGACAGCCGGGGTGCTTGGATCGGTTTTGTGGCTCTACTGGTGGTATTTTTAGTGCTGCTGTGGTACTGGTACAGCCCTTTAATGCCTCGGTTCTGGCGAACTTGGGCGCTGCCGTTAGGGCTAGGAGGTTTGGCGGGAGCCTTAATTTTAGGAGTGGCTTTAGTGGAGCCTCTGCGCGATCGAGTTTCGAGTATGTTTATCGGCCGAGGTGACAGCAGCAACAATTTTCGGATTAATGTTTGGACGGCGGTGGTTGACATGATTCGCGATCGACCAATTCTTGGAATTGGGCCGGGAAACACTGCTTTTAATAAAGTTTATCCGCTTTATATGAGACCGAAATTCACTGCTTTGAGCGCTTATTCCGTGCTGCTAGAAATTGCGGTGGAAACCGGTTTTATCGGTTTAATGTGTTTCCTTTGGCTGATGACTGTCACCGTCAATCAAGGTTTGTTGCAGATCAAACATCTGCGGGATTCACAATTTAAGATCTCTAGGTTAGAGGAAGAATCCCAAAATCCCAAATCTCAAATCCCTAATCTCAAATCGAATCAGGGGTTTTGGTTGATTGGGGCGATCGCAACTTTAGCCGGCATGATGGCCCACGGTTTTGTCGATACCGTTTGGTACCGACCAGAAGTTAATATGCTGTGGTGGTTGATGGTGGCGATTATTGCTAGTTTTTACAGCAACTCGAGCCATCAGGAAGATTCAGCTTTGACCGAGGGCGAGTAGATAGAATTGCTGGCGGGGATTTTCTCCCCGCCCGGTGCGGATGCGAGCAAGAGGGTGTTGCTCCTGACACCATCCGCTTTCGCAGCAATTGAAACCCTTGTCCAGCAAGTATTCGACTCCTTATTTCTCAAATACCGCTCCTCCAAGTCCTACGAATACTCAGTTAGCCACAGCAGTACAGTCACTACTGCTTTGGCTAACAGGAATTTCAATCCAGAATTCAGCCCCTTGACCGGGTTCAGAAAAGCATTGGAGGGAGCCACCATGTTTAGCAACTACAATTTGATAGCTAATTGACAGTCCCAATCCAGTCCCTTTACCAATAGGTTTTGTGGTGAAGAAGGGGTCAAACAACTGTTGTCTAACCTGTTGCGTCATCCCCGAACCGTTGTCTTGAATTTGAATCACCACTCTTTTAGAATGACTAGGCTGAGTATTGTTAGTAAATAACTTAGTCCGAATTGTGATGCAACTTGGATTATTGAGTGCGTCTTTCGCAGAACGCTGAGCGTTGTAGTTATCTAAAGCATCAAGCGCGTTTGCCAGAATATTCATAAATACCTGGTTCAACTGACCTGCATAGCACTCTACCTTTGGTAAATCGCCGTATTCTTTGATAACTTCAATGGCAGGAGAATCGGGTTTTGCTTTCAGCCGATTTTGCAAAATCATGAGTGTGCTGTCAATTCCCTCATGGATGTCAACAGGCTTCATTTCTGCTTCATCCAGTCGCGAGAAGTTTCGCAGGGATAGGACAATTTGACGAATGCGATCGGCCCCTACTTTCATTGAACTCAGTATCTTGGGCAAGTCTTCAATCAGGAACTCCAAGTCGATTTCTGTAATCTTCTCCTCAATTTGGCGGTTGGTCACAGGATAGGTCTGTTGATAAAGCTCCACTAAGTCCAGTAAATGCCCCGTATACTCAGCAGTGTGGATCAGATTGCCGTAGATGAAGTTCACTGGATTGTTGATTTCATGGGCCACTCCAGCCACCAGTTGCCCCAACCCTGACATTTTCTCAGTTTGAATTAATTGGGTTTGCGTGCGTTGCAGTTGCTCTAGGGTGGCAGAGAGATGTTGATTTTTCTCGTGCAATTCCTGAGTTCGCTGATCCACTCGCTCTTCCAGCGTGTGGTTTGCTTGCTCCATTTGCGCTTTTGCCAGGGCAAGCTTGTTGTATAGCATTGCATTTTGTAGCGAGATCGCTGCCTGCGCCGTGAGCAACCGCAGAACCTCCATACGGCTGCGGGTGAAAGCGGCGATGGTCAAATTATTTTCCAGATACACCATGCCAATCAGATTGCCGCGATTACAGATTGGCATACACAGCAAGCTTTTGGGCTGTTTTTGAATCATGTAGGGATCGGTGGCAAAGGTCGTTTCCTGTCGCGCATCATCCAGCACTAAAGGCTCGGCAGTGCGGGAAACATAGTTGACAACGGAGTGGGGAATGTCGCGGCTCGATCGCAGGAGTCGCGAGCGCAAGCCAAACGCCGAATTTTCACCGAGTTGGGAGCGTTGGGTCCCCACTTCTAACGGAGTTTCGAGCTCAATATTGGTCGCGGTTTGGGCCACAATCACCCAATTTTCCTCATGTCGCAGCAGCAGTACACATTTTTCGGCTCCGGCATTTTCAACCACTACCTGCATCAACGTTGCCAGTAGCTTCTCCAACTCAATTTCTCCGGCCAGCGCATGAGATGCTTTGATCACCGTTGCCAAATCTAGAGCTTCGGAAATGCTGGAACTGCTACTACGTCCCGCCCCGGTGGTGGTGGAGCGAACGGCCCGGATGGGAGAGCTTGCGTCGTCGCCCTGCACGATCGGAGTCAAGAGTTGGGGATAGCGGTGTTCCAGGTCATCTAGCTTTGCCTTCGCGCCCCAGCGTCCGTAGGCATAATAGGCATTCGTCAGGTAAACCTGAGCGATCGCTTCTTTGCCCCAGTCTAGATAGAATCGAGCTGCAAGTTCGTTGGCAAGGGCTTCTTCTTGCGTGTATTCGTTGGCTTTGGCCGCCGCGATCGCGCGATCGTAGTGATCGAGCGCGACCGCCGTTTGACCCAACACCCGACACCGTTCCGCTGCCACCAACTCAAATTTATGCAGATAATTCATGGGCGCATGACTGGCCAAGGTTTGCATTTTTTGCTGGTTCTCAGTCACTCGTTGCAGCAATTCTGCCTGTTCCAACAATGTAGCAGTAGGATAGGCAGCCAGCGCAGTGAGCGAATCATAAAACTCAAAGACCGGAATCGTGGCGTATCCGGTGCCTCCTCCTAGATACTGTCTGGCTTGAGTAGCAGTTGCGATCGCCAAAGACAGATCCCCAAACAGATAGCAGAGAATTAGTTTATGAACGTAGAAATAGTGAAGTCCTGTAAATTCATTTGCAGCAATTAGCTGAGGTAATAATTCTTCCTCGTTCAATGCTTGACCAGTCATAACACAAGCATTCTGAGCCTTGCCTAGTAAGTTAAGAACCGCTTGATGATAGATCCGGCAGTAGTTGAGGGTGGTAGTTAGTTGGAAATTCTCCAGGACAAGACTATAAGCCTGCATATCTTCCTCTAGCCGAGGCAGTTCCCGCCCCAGGAAATAGGAATACTGACAAATATCTTTCGCATTGAAGCCGACGTAATAGATATTTCCCGTGTCGAGCGCAATTTTATAGCCTTCCAACATCAACTGCACAGCATTCTGGAGATGAGATTTCAGATAGATGATGAAAGCACCCACGACATATAAAACCGTGGGCTTGATGACGTTGATATTCAACTTGGCATTCAACCCTAACGCCAATTTGCCCACCCGAGTGGCCACTTCAACGTCTTGCAAAATCCCGTTTAGAAGAATTCCGTAGCAGGCATAGCAGAACGCAGAAAAGGGCGCATTACCATACTGAATCGAGGCTTTCACCTGCGACAAAATGAGCAACGGAAACAGATTTGGGGCGGCAATATAAACAGCGGGAGCCACACTGGCCACAATTTGAACAACCGCCAGTTTGTCTGCCGCCGTCATCATCGGCAAATCGACCAGTTCTTCTGGATTACGCCCGCCCAGCAGAACAGCCGTTTCTTGGAGGGCTGCCTGAATGTCAGCCGGGGTGGGTTCAAGAGGAAAAACCAGGCCGAACTGTGCCATTGCTTGCCGAGCGATCGCGATCGCAGCCAGCACATTATTTTGGGCTGTATAGGCCTGAATTTTGATGTCGTAAATGCCCACGCGATCGAGCAAAGTCTTGGCTTGCTGCATCACGGCCTCACCCAGTTCCTCCATCTGCTCATAGGCTCCGCAGAGATAAGCTGCTTCAGCCGCTGACTCATGCAGAGACAGGGTTAACGCATACTGACGATGCCAGCAGTCCGATCGCAGCAAGCGGATTCCCCCGGTCAAATACTCAATAGCAGCTTTGTGTGCGGTGGAAGCGAGGGCTTTTCGTCCTGCGAGCAGGTTGAGTTGAGCGAGTTGCTCCCGCTCGTCGTGCGATCGAATCAACTCGATACCGATATTCAGGTGATTCACAATCTCAAAAACGTTGGCTTCTCGCTCGGCTTCTGGCACATTGCTCAACAGCCGTTGCCCGATTTTGAGATGAGTCGCCTGTTTGTCATCGTCTGGAATCAACGAGTAGGCTGCTTGTTGGACGCGATCGTGAAGAAAGTGGTAGGAGACGATCTGTTTTTCCTGAGCGTTAGGGATGGGTGCATTTTCTGTCACAAGTGTCCAACCATCGGCCGGGAATAATTTGTATCCCTCGTCGCCCAAAGGCAAAATCACTCCTTCTTTGAGGGCTTGCCATAAAGCAGCAGCCGTCTCTGTGGGAGATTGCTCATACACAATCGCCAACGTTTCCAGGTCAAACTGGTTGCCAATACAAGCCGCCAGTTTCAAGACATTTTGGGTTTCCAGCGACAACTTCTGCAATTGCTTGGCCACAAATTCCACCACATCCTCAATCAGGCTCATAGCGCGGATTGGGGCGATGTCATAATGCCAACCGCCCACGGAGGCATCAAACACAATCAGTCCATCGTCATAAAGCGATTTAACAAGTTGAATGCTGAAAAAAGGATTCCCCTGGGTCTTTTGATGCACCAACTTTGTCAAGGCCATTGCTTGCTCTGGTGAGGCATTTAGAGTATCGGAAATCAAGCAATTCAGGTGGATGGGGGTTAAGGGAGCTAGAGCAATTTTATTGACCGTGACCGATGCCTGCTGCAGTTCTTCGATCATCTGCATTAACGGATGCGCGGACGAAACTTCGTTATCCCGATACGCGCCCACCAGCAGCAAATAGTGGCTTTTTGCTTCGCTCATCAGCAGTTGCATCAGCTTGAGCGAGGCGGAGTCTGCCCATTGCAGGTCATCCAGAAAAACCACCAGGGGATGCTCTTGCGTGGTGAAAACCTGGATGAACTTTTGGAACAACAGATGAAAGCGATTGTGGGCTGCACTGCCGGACAGTTCCGACGCAGGAGACTGCTCACCAATGATTCGTTGGAGTTCTGGAATTACTTCGATGATCACCTGGCTATTCTCCCCCAGTGCCGCCAGAATCTTGGTCTTCCATAGATCGATCTGGGCATCGCTCTCGGTCAGCAGTTGCCCCATCAAGTCGCGGAACGCCTGCACCAACGCCGAGAAGGGGATGTTGCGTTGGAATTGATCGAACTTGCCTTTGATGAAGTACCCGTGTTGGCGCACGATCAGCTTGTGCACTTCGTGGACGACGACCGTTTTACCCACGCCGGAAAAGCCTGCCACCAGCATCAGTTCGGTGGCACCCTGCTGCACCCGCTCAAAGGCTGCCAGCAGCATGGTCACTTCCGCTTCCCGACCATACAGCTTTTCAGGAATCACGAAGCGATCGCAAGTATCCCGGTATCCCAGCTTAAACGGCACAATGATGGCCGTTGCGTTCCATTGATGCAAACAGGTTTCCAGGTCGTGCTTCAGTCCCCAGGCGGTCTGATAGCGATCTTCGGCATTTTTCGCCATCAGTTTGCTCACCACCTCCGAGAGGAGCTGGGGCACGGCAGGATTCAGGTTATGGACGGCGGGGGCTTGTTTGGCGATGTGGCAATGTATCAGTTCGAGCGCATCGTCCGATTGAAACGGTAACTGGCCAGTGAGCAATTCGTAGAAGGTGATGCCTAGCGAATAGAAATCGGTGCGGTAGTCAATGCCCCGGTTCATCCGCCCGGTTTGTTCGGGGGATAAATACTCCAGCGTCCCTTCCAGCACTGAAGGACTGGTCAAAAGTTGCGTTTCTCTGGGCAGCAGGGAAGCGATGCTAAAGTCAATCAGCTTAATCTGCTTGGTTGTGGGATGAATTAAAATATTGGCAGGCTTGATATCTTTATGAATAATGCGATGACGGTAGAGATTGTGGAGCGATTGGGCAAGGGCGATCGCAATCTGCAAAAATTCTGTGAGAAACAGTGGCTCGTAGCGAGGAGGCTTATGAAGTGAGGTGTTCACTTCAGACTGCTGACCCCAAAGCGCTGCATACTCCTTGAGTGAAATTCCTCCGAAGTCCTCCATAATTAGAGCAAGCTGATTTTGGTAGGTTTCCAGACTATAGAAACGGACAACATCAGCCATGTTCAAACTTTGGGCGATCGCATATTGGTTCTTGAATTGTGCTAATTCAACCAGGCTGGGATAAGCCGTTTTTAGAAGTTTGATCACAACGGGGGTTAGATCCGACTCGCGCCAGCCCCGGTAAACCACCGTTCTGGAACTGGTGTAAATCATTTCATGAATTCGATATCCTGGAATTCCAATCAAGCTCTTTAGCATAAACCCTATTCAAGACAATGGATTCATTCTATCCACTCTCAAGGTTACTTTCACACTACACTCATATTTTTTTCAGCATAAACCGATGGAATAGATAGATCACAAGCCATGTGTAAGTATAAACATAATACTACTGAAAAACGATGGTAGAACAGAAGTGTTATCCGTTATACCATCGCTACAATAACTGACCAATGGCAATAAATTAGACGGCGCTCAACACTGGCTCTGAAAGAGCCGCCTTGCCAAACGGATTTTCGTAGGAATGAGTTTTGATGTAAACCAAAAATTCATTGACCAGTTCTGCAAAATAGTCAAAGGCGACATCAATAAACTCCATCGCTTGTTGGCGAATCTCCTCTGGCACTTCAAGTTCTCTGATGGCTTGCACAGAGGCTGGAGTATGGAGCGTGTGGGTATTTTCAATGTGATTGTGGCACATACCAAAATAGCGTAATTCATCCCCTGTCATGGCTTGCAGTTGCATTGCCACCGGATTGGTTGCCCGGAAAAAAACATTGGCTGTGACTTCAGAAACCTCGATCGCCACCAGCTTCATGATCGGATCGGCTTCGTAGGTGTAGCGTTCAAACAGAGGAAGCATGGAGCGAGATACCTTGGTGTGATCACTCCAAATGAATCGCACAACGTCGCTGAAAGGCATGGAATAATTCATGCCCATCTTCTCCATATCTTCCAGCAGCCATTGCCAGTGAAAATGTTCTTCATAAGTGTGCCGATTCACGATTTCTTGAATCTTGTTTGTCGTGGGTTCCTGTCGCAAAACCCGCTTGCACAACTCGCTGAACTCCAGCGCCAGTGGGGTAATCACTGGCGCAAATGCCAGTTTTTGGCAAGGCTCCACACTTTCATCTTTCATATACTCGAAAAACGGCAACTGAGCAAACTCCAGATTCTTTTTCTCTATTATATCTAGAAGTGTTTTCATCTCAATTTTCCTCAAGTAATGGGCAACTATTTAGGAGTTGAAGTTAGCTATACCCAAATTTCCCCTGTTCCAAGGAATTTGAAATAGCGGCTTATTCGTAACAGGAAATTTTTTAAAATCTCCTCACATTAAGGGCAATCAGTCAAATAAGATCAGACTGATGCAGTCACAACTTGGAGTCCCTAAAAATGAGTGAAGGCACTTTCATCGCTTCAAGCGATTGTAACTTAAAATTTTTGTTAGAGCCATCAGGAAAACTACTGTTTAGCCAACTGTCCAAACTGCTCATTCAATACTGAGTATTTCCCATTATTCAGTAATTATACGGAGGCTACTGATTGCTTTTTATTTATCTGAAGCACTTTGAAAATTAGAGGTTATCGGTAAAATTTGAATCTCAAATTTATATAATCCAGTTTCAGTCTAGGTTTCGTCCTGCCTAAATTTGTTAGCCTAACTAAGTAAATCTACGATTATGTAGATATACTGACACGGACTACTGTGATAGGAGGACAGAGACTGTTATCCTATAGCAGACTCAACAAAAAAGTCTGGGTCATGTCATATCTTATAGCCTTTCTCAGAAAGATGAGGTATGATGTTACTGACACTCATTCATGAGGGTCAAACAGAGAACACACATC
>NZ_JAUBQQ010000075.1:0-29681 GCF_036701335.1 Microcoleus sp. Pol12B5
ATTCTCCCATACCCATTACTAGACGACCCTTATTTATCAATGCACTATTTTGTTATTCTGTCAATGCGTAAGTCCTAAATTATTTTCAGTTGGTGGCTTATCACAATTTTTATGATTCGGCTTATTGCACAGTTTTTCTTAACTATTCAAAAATTTACAAGTCAACTTCGCCATAATTTGAGCTTGAGTTTGTGGCAACCCGTGAGCAGCATTGGGAATAATTACTAACTCTGCCCCCGCTATCTCGTTAGCGTAGGTTTCACAGTGCCATAGAGGAATTGTTTCGTCGCTATCTGCTGCGATAACTAAGGTAGGAATTTGCAATTTGTGAATTTCTTTTTCTACTGTATCAACTGCGTCTTCCGGTCGCATCCGACTCATTAAAAATGACCTTGCTACTGATTGAGACATTAACTCCCTGCGCCACCCGGAAATTTGCTGCAATTTCTCACTTTTTCCAGCTAAACTAGCAAAAGGTTTTGCCAACTGCAAAGCCCAATCAACGGCTGGGGTTTCCCACAACAGCGGCCGCAAAGCATCATATTGACCGCAAAAACTATCGTCCCGAATTCCCGCTGGGGCTGCTAATACTAAACTGCTGACAGAATTAGGATATTTTAGGGAATATGCAGATGCTACCCAACCGCCAAAAGAATGTCCGATGATGCAGCAGGGTTCGATATTTAGTTGTTCTACAACTTGCCGCACAAAAGCAACTTCTACAGCTACGTCGTAGCGGATTTCTGGTTTGCTGGATTCTCCAAAACCCAACATATCTAAACTGATGCACCGAAACTGAGATTGCAATAACTCAATTAACGGCAGCCAGCAAGTCTTTTCTCCTAAGAAACCGTGCAGCATCAATAAGGGTCTGCCGCACCCGATGTCGAGGTAGGCGGCTGTTTGGGTGGTGCTATTGACAAATGTAGTTAATGTGTGCGTTTGTCCTCGAAGTGCTTGAGACTGCATGGGTGATCGACTCCTAATAGGTAAGATACATTTGTAAAGGATTGTAACAAAAAAGCAGTTCAAACGTTAAACTTCATTACGGAGTACACAGTTAGAAATAGACCATGATATTGTCTATGATTATTAGAAAACACTACAAACCCAAAGCAGGAGAACACTTTGAACTCTACTTTAAAACAGTACCCGGCTTGCTCTCTTCGCGAAGATGTCAGTGAGTACGTAGCACACCTACAGCTTCACATGACGTTACAAGCTCGCAACTTGCTCCCTACCATTACCACCGCTAAGGATAGTCGCGAACAACTGTTGCAGCAGACTCAGGCTCATTTTGAGAAACGTGTTTCTCGACAAGCTATTTAAACAAATTTAACGATCGCCCGCGGTCGATCGAACTTTCCCATATTTCAGCATCCCAGAAACCCGGTAGCCTCAACAATACCGGGTTTCTTTTGGGCTAATTATGCAGGGGCCCGGTTTTGGGTAATATGCGTTCGGTGTGTTTTAAATTTAATGTCTATGCGAATTCCGATTATTGCATTTTTGACTTTGGCGGCGCTGGCTGGTGGCGAATTGGCAGCGCAGGCGATTGATCCGAGTGCCGCACCGACTGAGGCGGAGTTTAGAGGGGGAACCGCAGAGGCGCAGAGGGCGCAGAGGGAGGAGGATGAGGTCATTGGTGACAACTTAACGTCAAACCGACCATCTATGTTGTTTGTAGCGAAGTCTCGATCCCCCCTAGCCCTTAATAAGGGGGGGACAAGAAATATGCTCAAAGTCCCCCTTCTTAAGGGGGATTTAGGGGGATCTAGACTAGATGACAAGCGACATTTGTTATCGCTTCCAGTCTTAAATAGTCACCAATCGGATGAGGTGAATCCAACTGTGCAGGATTTGCCGGCATCCGATGAGCTCGCAGCTTCTCCAGAAGTACGCGCGGCGCAGCTCTCCCCTAGGGAATCTCCCTCATATCGTGTCCGGTTGCATAATAATAAAATTGAGTCAACAGTTAACACTCAACCATTGAGTTTTTCCACCCCAAGTCCACAGTCAACAGTCACCAGTCAACAGTCAACAATCATTCCGGTGCAACCGGGAGTGATATCACTCAAGTCCAGCCATCATAAAGATTTTACATCTCTGTTAAAAACTCCGGCGACGATCGCGGCCAACGCCGAAATCCCCGAAGCAGTAAACAGCAACGCCCGACACCTAGGCGGTACTCTACAAATCAGTCAAGCGACTAATGCTGAGGGCGTTTATGTTGCAGAGGTAAAAATTCGCTTTGTCAATTCCCGAGGCGAAGCTGTTGATAAAAAAGGGAATCCAATTGAGGGCAGAATTTCGGAAGATTTTATCCGAGGTGAGCTCAAACTCAAGGCGGGGGATAACTACAGCCGGGAAGTTGTACGATCGGATTTACAGCAGTTGCAGCAATTGGGATTGTTTGACAAAGTGACGGTTTCGATCGAAGAAGTTGGCACGGATGTTAATGTAATCTACAACGTTCAAGAGCGATCGGCTCGCTCTTTTAGCGTCAGTGCCACTCTTAGTGATGATGTTGGCGTTGCTGTTCCTCTTTCGTATACCGATCGAACTTTCGGTACCAACCCCCAGCGGCTAGCGGTGGAACTTGAACCCAGCCTCCGAGGTATCCAGTACGATGTCGAGTTTGTCAGCCCTTACGTTGCCGCCGAAGACCGTTTGGGATACAGTGTGAGAGCTTTTGGCGATCGCAGAATATCGGAAATTTTCAACAAAGATATTGATTTGCCCAACGGGAACCGAGTTCGGGAAATTCGGGTGGGGGGAAATCTCAGGTTTACCAGACCTTTGGGCGATTGGCAATCGACTTTGGGGCTGAATTATACAAACATCAGTACGCGCGATCGCAACTTAAATATCGCCCGCCGCGACGAACTCGGCAATCCTCTCACATTCAGTGGCAGCGGCGTTGACGAGTTATACACTGTTTCTTTCGGTGCGATGCTCGATCGGCGGGACAATCCCTTCAACCCCACCAGTGGCTCAATTCTCAGCCTCAGCACCGAGCAGTCGATACCTCTGGGGCGAGGTAACATTGTGAGTAATCGGCTGTTAGCAAATTATATACAGTATGTACCAGTAACTTTGCTCGGCATCAGCGAGTCCGAAGCCTTGCCTGAAATGCTGGCTTTTAACTTGCAAGCGGGGACGGTAATCGGGGATTTGCCACCAACGGAAGCTTTTCGCCTCGGCGGTCGCAATTCCGTGCGGGGTTACGACGGCGGGGATATTGGCAGCGGCCGGAGTTATTTTTTGGCTTCGGGTGAATATCGGTTTCCTGTGGGTCAAGATGTTGGCGGCGTGATATTTGTTGATTTTGCGTCGGATTTGGGAACGGGAGATAGTGTACTCGGAAAACCGGCTGTAGTTAGGGACAAACCGGGGACTGGGGCGGGTGTTGGGGTGGGTGTGAGGGTGCGATCGTCCTTTGGATTAATTCGGTTAGATATGGCTGTTAGCGACTCCGGCGACCTCAAATTTATACTCGGTACAAAGCAACGGTTTTAACAATAGTGCAACAGATCATATAAATTCCGGTTGCACTCCTTCGGAATTGTTGACTGTTGACTGTTGACTGTTGACTGTTGACGGGCTGGTCGAAAAACTGAATGGTTGAGAGTTAACTGTTGACTCGATTTTATTATTCCGATGCAACGGGAAACGATATCAGTTAACCCACAGTGTGAAACAGATTTTGGGCGACTCAATTGCCGCCAAAGCCGTTGGCCGGACATCATCAAACCTATCAGTCTCGGCTGGCGGGGTGTCGGTGATTTCTGCTAAGGATAGGGTAAATTGTCGATCGAATAATTGAGTTTGATGTCTTTCCTCAGCCCAACCTCCAAAATTTGTAGTAGTAATCGAAATTGAGTGAAATACAGCACCTCGGTAAGGACACAACAATGTTGTATCCCTACTGTGTTGTAGGCAATTGACAATTGCTATATTGATTTATGCTCGTAAATGCTTAACGCTTTGGTTTCTTCACATCAACAGTTTTCGGCTTAGCCGCCGGAGTGCGGGGATAAAACTTAAACTTATTGAGCGCAGCACTTGCCGATTTAGCCACACCGCTATCTATATCTCGCAAAGCTTTTTGTAGCAGCGGAATCACTTTTTCAGACTTAATCATTGCTAGTGCTTCCACAGCAGCTTCGCGCACCTCCGGGTTAAGATCTTGAGCTAATTTACCCAAGGTTTCTATTGCTCGCTGACCTTCCGATCTCAGAGCATTAGCAGCAGCCATTTTACCTAAAGCCGACGCTGCAAACTTGCGGGTTTCTTTGTCCTCACTTTGAACACAACCCATCAACTGCGGTAGGGAATAGATTGGTGCTTGTCTGGCAATTGGAAGCTGTTGTTCGACTTCTGGTTGATGTAAATCAATTGGTTGGGGTTCCGAAAAATCTGTGTAATTTAACTCTTCTTCAACTTCTGTTTGATTTAACTCACTTGACAGTTCCTGCCAAACTTCTTCTTGTGATAAACCTTCGGAAAATTCTGTTGAAGTTAACTGACTGAACTGCTGCTCCGGGACTTCTTGTTGTACATTACTCTCGTACTGCTCTTGCAAAGACCTGATAGTAGCTTGCATCTGAGCTTCGTGCTCTCTCAACTGCTCGTGAGCCGCTTGCAACTGACTCTCGTATTGCTCTTGCAAAGCCTCCATATTTAACTGCAGCTCAACCTCGCGGTTCTCATATTCCTCGGCAGTTTGCCTCAAGCGAATTTCGTGTTCATTTTGCAAGTTTTGCAAATGTTGCTCCATCTGAGCTTGATAATTTATATGCAATTCGTCAGCAACTCTAAGTAAATGATGTTCGTGTTCTGCTTGCAAAGATTGAATATTTTGCTGCATCCTAGCATTGTTAGTGGCTTCTAATTCCTCGCTAATTTGTCGCCGCAGCTCATGCTCGTCTATGTTGGCAAATGGTTGGGGCTGACTGTCGCGTTCTGCCAAAACTTGTTGGAGCTGACTGTCACGTTCTGCCTGAACTTGTTGGAGCTGATTTTCATATTGAGCTGCAACTTGTTGGAGCTGGTTTTCGTATTGGGTAGTAACTTGTCTGAGTAAATTTTCGTGTTCGATAGTAGCTTTTCTAAGCTGATTTTCCCGTTCTCCTTGCTGAGATTCGACAGCTTGTTGCACCCGAGACATCTGAGCTAATTCTATTTCCTCACTAATTCTGCGAGTTTGCTGCAAGTATTCTTGCTTTTGCTTCTTTAAGCGCTTTTCCACTAACCAGTAAGCAACTGCTACCCCTGCCAAAAAACCTACGATCGCTCCTATGATACCCACAACTGAGATCCTCCCGACAAAATAGTGATGCTGGACTTTTTACATTTAACCATATAGCCTCCTGTAACCGCCCAGTAGCAACAGCCAGGCTGTCACTGCGAGCCAGTGAACCGCCACCGCAGGCCAGATAGAACCGCTTTGCAGGTATGCGAGGGAGCACGCAACTCCCAAAATTGCCGCCAGTAGCAAAAATACTGGATTCATAAAGGTCGATCGACCAACCGGGTAAAAAGTCAGCGCGTTCAGCGGGTGGTAAAGTATAAAAACCGCCAAACTCGCGCCTCCCCAAAACCACAGCATTAACCCAGAAGCCTTCTCGAACGGGTGTGGCAGCATTAACACGCGGAACAATAATTCCTCGGTGATGCCCGGACTTAACAAACAGCCAATGAGCACTCCCACAATTGTACGCCGAGAGGTTTGCACGTCTACTTTTAGAAATCCCGACCAAAAACCGACGGAAAGAGCGATCAAAGTGTAAACCAGCGCGAGCATAGCTGTAACCAGCCAATCAGTGAAATCGGGAATAGTTGAAAAAGCTAGGGTGACGCGGCGTATCAGGAATCCCGGCAGCGCCATCGCGCTAAAATTTAACATAATCAAACTGATCCTTAAAATTTTCAAACAGATGTTAGCAGTAAGTTGAGCCGTTTATTATGCAAAACCAATCACCCCCGCCCGTCAGAGTCCGCGTTTTTGTTTCGGGATTAGTTCAAGGAGTAGGATACCGATATTCAACAAGGAATCAAGCAAAGTATTTCGGCCTGGGCGGCTGGGTAAGAAATCTCCCCGATGGGCGAGTCGAGGCTGTCTTTGAAGGCGGCAAAAAAGCTGTTGAAGGAATGATTAGTTGGTGTCGCCGCGGCCCCACCGGTGCTACGGTTAGTGAGTTGGTTTTGGAATACGAAGACCCGGAGGGCGATTCCCTTCAAGATAGCTCTGTCGCGCGTACTTTTGAGATCCGCCGATAAAACAATAAAGGGAATAATCTGCGGTTGAAACTGCCACTATACAAACGAAGTCTGCCTAGTCTACGGCAGGCTTCGCCCAAGCAGACTAAAGAATGAATCGGATGATAAAAAGCGCGAATTTGGTATTGCCAATTTATCAATGATGAGCAAGTTGACTTAAATTAGCAAATAACTGAGCAACTTTGGTCAAATCTTTATCTCCCGGCGCTATTTCTACGCCGCTGGAAAGGTCAACACCGCTGAAGTTATTGCCGATCGCGCTATCAATTGCATTTAAAATATTATCGGGTGTTAAACCGCCCGCCAGCAGCCAAGGACACTGCGGTCTAAACTCTGATAACATCATCCAGTCGATCGTTTTACCAGTACCGCCCAATTGCCCTGGATGGTAAGCATCCAGCAGTAAAGTATCGACACGAACAGCATAAACAGCAGCGGTGGCTAAAGTTTCAGGAGTCTTAACTCTCAGGGCTTTGATAATTTCAATTCCCGGCAAAAACTCCCGCAGTCGATCGCAATATTCCGCTGTTTCATCTCCATGCAACTGCACCCCGCTTAAATTTGACTCTACCGCTACTTGACAGATATTTTCTATTGTGGTGTTGGCAAAAACGCCGATGCGATCGACATTTTCCGGCAACTGCTCGACAATCAGGCGAATTGTTTCTGGGCTGACATAGCGGGGGGAAGCCGGCACGCAGATAAACCCCAAAGCCTGGGCTCCCAAGCGGGCGATCGCAATTCCTTGGTCTAATTTAGTGATTCCGCAAATTTTAACCCGCAATCCGACTCCTCCCTTCCGAATTTGTATCAAAATATAAACGAATTGTTAACTATTAAAACAAATCTTAGTTTAATGCAAAACGCTTTTTATAATCTTGGAAATCAATATATCTGTGAAATCAGGAGATAAGAAAGTGATCAACTCATCTTTGCTGTTAGCCGTACAATCTACCGCTCCCTCAACACCAGAGTGGTCGCCACTGGTAGGACTGACAATGATTTTATGCAATTTGCTGGCGATCACGATCGGCTACTACGGCATCTCCAAGCAAAACCGAGGCAAGGGCCCAGCTTTACCCGTTGCACTCCCTGGAATGTTCAAAGGCTTCGGCGTACCAGAATTGCTGGCAACAGCCAGCTTCGGTCACTTGCTCGGAGCCGGAGTAATCTTGGGCTTGGGTAACGCCGGAGTTCTGTAAAAATCAGGGGAAAGGCAAAGGCAAGGGGTAGAAAAGATATAATAGAAACTCTTTCTTGCTCTCCTTTCCCAGGAAACTTCATGCAGACAGGTTGGCGAATCGGCTCTTTATTTGGCATCCCCCTAGTTATAGATTATTCGTGGTTTATAATTTTAGCTTTAGCAACCCGCGAATACGCCAGCAGTTACCGCCTGTGGGGGCCTGCGCTCTCCTGGAGTGCGGGGTTAGCAATAGCTCTGCTACTGTTTGCTTCCGTGCTCTTGCACGAACTCGGACACAGCTTGGCGGCGATATCGCAAGGCATTAAAGTTAATTCTATTACCTTATTCTTATTTGGCGGAGTAGCTTCGATCGACTCGGAATCAAAAACTCCCGGTCAAGCTTTTCAAGTAGCTATTGCCGGCCCTCTCGTCAGCTTTGCGTTGTTTTTAATCCTCGGTTTGGGTTCTCAAGTTCTTCCCCCGAAAAGTTTGTTAGCAATTGTCACCGAAAGGGTAGCACTAATCAATCTCGTTTTGGGATTATTTAACTTAATTCCCGGTCTACCTTTGGATGGAGGACAAGTTTTAAAAGCAGCAATTTGGAAAATCACTGGCTCTCGATTTGCCGGCGTTCGCTGGGCGGCAAAAACCGGACAAGTTTTAGGTTGGCTGGCTGTTGCTTTGGGTCTGAGTTTATGCTTTTTAGCGCGCGAGTACGGCGGCTTGTGGATTGCGCTGATCGGCTGGTTTGGCATTCGCAATGCCACTGCTTATAGCCAAGTTACTTCCCTGCAAGAAGCCCTGCTCAAAATTAAAGCCAGCGATGCGATGAGCCGCGAGTTTCGAGTTGTAGATGCAGATTTGACTCTGCGAGAATTTGCCGATCGCTATTTGTTAGAAGTCAATCCGTTTCCATTTTACATTGCTGCGACCAACGGCCGGGATTTGGGGTTAGTGTCGATCGACGATATCCGCTTCACAGAACGCAGTCAATGGCAAGTTCAGACTTTGCACAACATTTTGAAACCCCTGGGAAAAACCCCCACAGTCTCCGAAAAAGCATCCATCGCCGAAGTAATTAACAGCCTGGAAGCCCGTCAACTCCCCCGAATCATCGTCCTCTCGCCGATTGGTTCAGTAGCGGGGACGATCGATCGGGGCGACGTGGTTAAAGTTTTGGCAAAATACCTCAAACCCCAGATTTCAATGGCCGACATCAAGCGCAGCAAAGAAGAAAACAGCTATCCGCAGGGATTGCAGTTAAGTGCGATCGCCAAAACTGCACAGGAAAATTAAAAATTGGGCATCGGTAAGGGGCATTAGTGATAAGTTAAGATGTAGCAAACTTTGTCACTCAGGGTTCAAACATTAAATTTTATGCCCAAATTCTTTAATAGAATTTCTCATAAATTGGGGGAGGGACGTTGGAAAAAGTTAACTCATTCCTTCCCTTTCCCTGACTTGCAGCCTCTTGCTATTATCTGGATTGTCGTGACGGGAACTCTATTGGGAGTGAGGCACTTAGGCGGGTTGCAGCCACTAGAATTAAATGCTTACGACCTCATGGTGCAGTTGCGGCCAGATCGGGGTCCTGACCCCAGGTTGCTGGTAGTAACAATCACAGATCAGGACATTAATACTATTGAAAAATGGCCAATTTCAGATCGCACTTTAGCAAAAGCGATCGCCAAAATAGCGCGTCTTGAACCCACATCTATTGGCATAGATATGCTTCGCAATGTTCCCTACGAACCGGGGAATGCAGAATTAGTCACTCAATGGAAAAACCCCAAAGTAATCCCCATTACCTTAATCGGCAACTCTGAATACGATCGAGTGCCACCACCTCGTAACATACCAGATAAGCGGATAGGATTTAACGATTTAGTCGTCGATCCCGACGGTATAGTGCGTCGCAATTTGATGTTTGTTGGCGATGGTAAAACGACACTGACTTCATTTTCAATGCGGCTAGCTTTGGCTTATTTCAATAGCAAAAATATAGATAATAAAATAACCGAAAAAAATGAAATTCAGGTAGACAAGACAGTATTTTCAAAGCTGCAATCGAACTCAGGAGGTTATCAGAACATTGCTGACCAAGGCTATCAAATATTGCTCAATTACCGCTCTCCTAAAAATATACCCAAGACCGTGACACTAACTCAAGTGTTGGAGGGAAAAGTTGATCCTAAATTGGTGAAGGGTAAAATAGTGCTAATAGGCGTTACAGCCCTAAGTGTCAACGATTTATTTTTTACCCCTTACAGCGCTACTGGAAACGGAAACCAGCCGATGCCTGGGGTATTAATTCACGCAACGGCCACCAGCCAAATTCTCAGCGCAGTTTTAGATGGCAAAGGGCTATTTTGGTATTGGGATGAATGGCAAGAAATTCTATGGATCGCTGTTTGGAGTGCAGTGGGTGGCTGTTTAGCTTGGCGGCTAGAAAAATCGCTGAATTTGATGGGAAGTGCGATCGCAGCTTGCGGCTCATTATTTGGATTGACCTTTTTCCTCTTCATGCAACAGGGGTGGATACCTGTAATCACTCCAGCCCTGGCACTTTTAATCACCGCAGGAGTCGCAGTCACCTATAAGTACGAGCAGTCGAGGCAACAGCAAGGGATTGTGATGAAATTATTAGGACAACAAACTTCACCCGCGATCGCAAATGCCCTGTGGAAAGAGCGCGTCCATCTGCTCGAATCAGGGTTATTGCCAGGGCAAAAAGTTACTGCTACGATCATCCTCACCGACTTGCAGGGTTTTAGTACAATCTCCGAAAAACTACCGCCAGAAGTGGTAATGAGTTGGTTAAATGAGTATTTATCAGCAATGGCGCAAGAAGTCCAAGAACATCAAGGCGTGATTAATAAATTTACCGGAGATGGAATGCTGGCAGTATTTGGCGTACCCATTCCCCGCACCACTCCAGAAGAAATTGCAGAAGATGCTCGCCTCGCCGTATCTTGCGCTCTAGCTATAAGTTCGCGCTTGCCAGAAATGAATCAAAATTGGCTCACACGCGGTTTACCAGCCGCAAAAATGCGAGTAGGCATCTTTACAGGGCCTGTTATGGTGGGTAGTCTGGGAGGCACAACCCGTTTAGAATATGGAGTGATCGGCGACAGCGTAAATATTGCCTCTCGACTCGAAAGCTGCGAAAAGGATCGGCAAGAGGACACTTGCCGGATATTGATTGCAGAAGAAACCTTTCTGCATCTGGCCGACCAATTGGAGGTAGAATCTTGGGGACCTTTGCCTTTAAAAGGCAGGGAACAAAAAGTTAATGTCTACCGGATTTTGGGAAGGAAAAATAAATAAAAAGAGAGAATCTCTCCCTAAAAAATTATGAAACTAATGAAAATAATTACTAAGTTTATCCTCAACCTGACATCAGTTGGCTTAATAGTATTGATCGCCACACTTAACGCTTCCCAATTTGCAGTTATGGGGCAGACTCCCAACGTAGATGGCAAGCCACCTACTCGATCGGGAGGGCCGCGCTTCGTTCAGCCCCGTGAAGATATAGACGATCGTCCCCCCACTCAACCGAGACGGCTTGTGCGCGGTGGCTGCGCGAGCATTAGTCAGGTAGGTCTCACACCCTTAGTGCCTAAAAATAAGATCGGACGGACGGTTTCCGACTATCCAACATTCTTTTTCTACTTGCCTAAAACAGAGGCGGAATCAGCCGAATTTATCCTACAAGATCAAAGCGGCAAGGAGATTTATAAACAGGATCTCACAATTAGCAATTTATCAGGGGTGATCGGCGTTAGTATCCCCGCTAACAAAAATGTGCCTTCCTTGGAATTAGGCAAAAGTTACCGTTGGAATTTTACAGTGATTTGCGACTCTCAAGACAGATCGAGCGATCAGATCGAAAGCGGTAGTGTACGGCGAGTTGAACTCAGTGCAGATATCCGCAGTCAATTAGAGAAGGCCGATGTGCGCCAGAAAACCGTTATTTATGCTGAAAATGGGATTTGGCAAGATGCCCTCAGCACTTTAGCTGCGGCTCGCCAAGCCAATCCTAATGATGCAGAATTAGCTGCTGATTGGGAAAGCTTGCTAGAGTCTGTGAAATTGGGCAAAATTGCCAAAGAGCCGATCGTTGAAATTGAGGCGCAGCCATAACAAAATACCAAGAGTCCCAACTTCTTAAAGAAGTCTGGACTCTAATATATTAATTTTATTACAGTTTCAATCAAAACATTTCCATCTTAAGATAGAGGTGAATTCACAGGAATTAATTCCTGTCTAAAAAGTTGAGAAAAGACATCCAAATCCGGCTGTAAACGCATAGAACCCTAATTAAAAGAATGCTTTAAAAAATGAAAAAAATCACTAAGTTTTTCCTAAATTTGACATCAGTTGGCTCAATATTATCGATCGCCACACTTAACGCTTTCCAATTAACCGTTGTGGGACAGCCGACTCCAAACGTAGATGGTCAGCCAATCACTCAACCGGGAAGGGTGCGCTTCGTTGGGCCTACTGAAGATAATTTGTCGTCACTACAATATCGACAACGAGGGCAGATCAAGGCAAGACCTAGATGCGATGATAACAGAAAGCTAAAAGCCTTAGTACCAGAAAGTCAAATCGGACGGACTGTTTCGGAATATCCTGTATTCTTTTTCTACTTGCCTAAAACAGACGCGCCACTAGCTGAGTTTGCCCTGGAAGATGAAGAGGGGAATTTTATATATGAAACTACCCTAAAAATTAACAATGTACCAGGAGTCATGAGCGTTAGTATTCCCGCCAATAAGAATGTGCCGCCCTTGGAAGCAGGCAAAAGTTACCGTGGGTCTATTGCATTGATTTGCGACTCTGAGGACAGATCCGGAGATGCGGTAGCAACAGGTATTGTACGGCGAGTTGAACTGAGTGCAGATATCCGCAGTCAATTAGAGAAGGCCGATGCGCGCCAGAAAACGGTTATTTATGCTGAAAATGGGATTTGGCAAGATGCCCTCAGCACCCTAGCTGCGGCTCGCCAAGCCAATCCTAACGATGCAGAATTAGCTGCTGATTGGGAAAGCTTGCTAGAGTCAGTGAAATTGGGCAAAATTGCCAAAGAGCCGATCGTTGAAATTGAGCAGCAGCCATAGATGAGTTTTCCGATTTTAGATTGGCGATTTTAGCGAGATACCCGACTTCTTCAAGAAGTTAGGTATCTAGTATCTAATATATTTTCCTTCTTCCTTCTTTTTTCAACATCTGCTATATCCTGCCATTCCTGATCCGAAAGCGGCTGCACTTTCAAATCAATCTCCAAACAGCGACAAGCCGTCGCACTCAAAACATCAATTACAGTGGCAATCAAATTATCCCCTCCTTCAGATAGAGGTAATTGCACAGGAATTAATTCCTCTTCAAACACTTGAGAAAACAAACAAACATCCGGCTGCAAACGCATCGAACCGTGCTGCAAAATAGCATCACCCCGTCGCAATTGCGCGCTACCAATTAACTTGCAGCCATCAGCGGTAACTAAATCCGCACCCGTCGCAGTACCAAAACAATTCGGATTGTGAATATAACCCCTTCCCGCTTCCCCGTATTGCAAATCCAAACCCATCGCCCTCCAACCCTCAATCAAAAACTCGCAAATAGTCTGATAAGCTTTCATACGGCTGCTTCCAAATCCCGACGCCACAACTGCATAAGTTAAATCCCCTTGATGCAACACTGCGCGCCCGCCGCTGGGCCTCCTCACCAACTCCACAGGCATTCCCTGCCAAGACAACTGCTGCCAAAACTCCGGCCATCGGCGCTGGTGGTAGCCCAAGGAAATCGCCGCCGGTTGCCAGGTGTAAAATCGCAGAGTTGGCGGATGTTTGCCCGCTAGATGCTGTTCCAGTAGCCATTGGTCGATCGCCATCTGCACGCTACCAGACGCCGACAACAGTGGAATTAAACGCCATACAGAATTAGCCATCAGTCCCCAGTCCTGAGTTTGCACTCAATAATTCACAGAATGTTTTAAAATTAGTAACAGTTTTTTGGGCCTGTCTTCTAATTTGGTGCAAGTTTCACGCCCGCCGGTGCTTTAGAAATAAATAGAAAAAATAATCGCAGAACCATGAGCAACAGTGTAATTGTCATTAACGACGAAAAATTTGAAACAGAAGTCCTGAAAGCAGAGCAACCAGTGCTTGCCTATTTTTGGGCGAGTTGGTGCGGGCCTTGCAAACTGATCGCGCCTTCGGTAGACTGGGTGGCGGCCAACTACAGCGATCGGCTGAAAGTGGTTAAAATGGAAATTGACCCCAATCCTAATACTGTCAAGCAGTATAAAGTAGAAGGAGTTCCAGCTCTCAGGCTGTTTAAAAATGCCGAAGTAGTGCTGTCTCACGAGGGAGCTATTACTAAACAAACTTTGGTCGGTTTGCTCGACGCTCACTTATAAAGTTTGGAAATGATTCGGGAGTTTCCAACTCCCAACTTACAACTATATAAATCGCAAATATTTTTTTAACATCTCTCTTTTCTCCTCGATATTCCTCTCTGACTCTGCGCCCTCTGCCCTCTCTGCGGTTACTAAAAAAAATCACAAAGTCAATAAAAATGCCATATAAAAAATAATTGATATCAAATAAAAATATTCCTTAAAATTCCCCGAAACTATAGAAAATATGCAATTTGCTAAACGTTTAGAACCACTGCAATTTAATGTATTTGCCGATATGGATCGGGCAAAAGCTCAAGCTAGAGCAGCGGGGCAAAATGTGATTGACTTGTCTCTGGGTTCTTCGGATTTGCCGGCGGCTGCTCACATTACAGATGCGATCGCCCATTCTCTGTCCGACACCAGCACCCACGGCTATTTGCTATTTAACGGCACAAGAGATTTTCGGGAAGCAGTAGCTATTTGGTACGAGCAAAAATTTGGAATTGCAGTCAATCCAGAAACAGAAGTGCTGCCGTTAATTGGTTCCCAAGAAGGCACGGCGCATATGCCTTTAGCTGTACTCAACCCTGGAGATTTTGCTTTGTTGCTCGATCCGGGCTATCCTTCCCACGCGGGCGGTGTGCATTTGGCTGGCGGTCAAATTTATCCGATGCCGATATTAGCAGAAAATGCGTTTTTGCCGATATTTGAAGATATTCCGACAGCAGTGCTGGCTGAGTCGAAGATGATGGTTTTGAGCTATCCTCACAATCCTACAACTGCGATCGCCCCGGTTGCTTTTTTTGAGAAAGCTGTGGCTTTTTGTCGAGAACATCGGCTGGTTTTAGTGCACGATTTCCCTTATGTGGATTTGGTGTTTGACGATCGCAATTCTGCAATTGAGGCGACTGGTAACGAGGAAGAATATCGAAAATTGATGGCACCGTCAATATTTCAGGCGGATCGAGATAAGAGTGTGGCGATCGAGTTTTTTACACTATCCAAATCCTACAGTATGGGAGGTTTTCGAGTCGGATATGCGATCGGCAATTCCGAACTAATTGCAGCGCTGCGACAGGTAAAAGCCGCAGTGGACTTCAACCAATATCGAGGGATTTTAAACGGAGCGATCTCCGCATTAACAGGCCCTCAAGATACCGTCAGAACCAGCGTAGAAACCTTCAGAAAACGGCGGGATGCCTTTGTAAACGCGCTACAGGGCATCGGCTGGCAAGTCCCAGTACCCCCCGCTACCATGTACGTCTGGGCGAAACTGCCGGAACCTTGGGCCAACGATTCCGTGAAATTTTGCACTCAGCTAGTACAGAGTACAGGAGTCGCAGCTTCCCCCGGTGCCGGTTTCGGGAAATCAGGAGAAGGCTACGTGCGATTTGCCTTAGTCGAGTCGCCAGCAATTTTGGAAACAGCAGTTAGAAAAATTGCTGAGTTTCTAAGTTGAGCTATGTAATCTGTCTCAACTTAACCCGCAACACCCTCGTGATATCGTTTCCGGTTGCATCGGAATAATAAAATCTAGTCAACAGTTAACACTCAACCATTCAGTTTTTCGACCCGCCCGTCAACAGTCAACAGTCAACAGTCAACAATAATTCCGGTGCAACCGGAATTGATATGAGACTTAAGCCCACCAGACTTGAGCTTTTAGGCAGGGGTTAGAACCCCTGCCGGACTGGGGTTTTGACGTTTTTGGACACAGGAAGAAGGGCACGGCGTCTAAGTGCTTACCCGCAGATTAAGATGGATGCAATTGCTAAAATAGTGTGATTTATACCTAAAGGAATAGATATTTGCACGCAGTATCTGTCACAATCTTTTTTAAGAAATATTAACGTGAGACATCTTGGGAATTACCAGTTCCGCTCACCCACTCTAAAAATCCTTGCAGTGAATTCTGTCGGAGTAGCGATTGTTCCGTAGCGGCGAGCGCACACCCGAAAAAGACCACACTGCCCAAAATTGCAATCAGCGGCAAAGGCTTGCCCAGCCCAAAGTCCCGCTGAAGGCGAGCTAACGGTCTGCTCTCGCGCCTGAGCATCTTTCCCACCGTCAGTTGTTTGAGACTAAAAGGATCGCGCACAAAATGACCGCTCCAGCTAATTACCATATGAGAATGACAGTGGGGACAAGTGAATAGTCCACTGACCATCCCGACTGGGCCTACGACGCTGGAACGGTTGCAGATCGGGCACGTGACAGAATGAGTGTTATAGGTAGGAGCGTTCATAACTGTTTTTCTTGAGTAAAAAAAACTAACAAGTAATTGGGAGCCTGTGTTAACGCCAAAGGTATAGACCTTGAGAGGCACTTTTCCTTAATTCCTAGTTTACCGCTCCGATCGGGTCGATCGGAGCTCACTGCTTGGGAAAACCTTCAACTTGCCAATCCCGCAACGAGTGCAAGTCTGGAGCACAGGTGAGATTATATTGCAAAGGAGTTACGGTTATTCTGTTGTCGCGAATAGCTTTTACGTCTGTAGGAATATCATGCGGCACCGCCGAATCGGCGATTTCTTCTACATCTTCTAACAATTCCCCAGCTAGCCAATAATAAGTTTTGCCGCGCGGATCGGTGCGCTTTTGAAATATGTCGAAATAGCGGCGAATGCCTTGACGGGCGATCGCAACTCCGGTAATTTCTGCTTGTGTGACTGCTGGTATGTTGACATTCAACAGCATCGGTTTCGCCATTGGCTGTTTTTCCAACTGTGCCAGCAAGCTGACAGCGAAATCCACCGCCGGCCCAAATTCCTGCGAAGTAAAGCTGGCGAGGCTGAAAGCAATGCTGGGAATCCCTTCCATAATTCCTTCCATTGCGGCCGAAACCGTACCCGAACAGATGATATCCGTGCCTAAATTGGGCCCGTGGTTGATACCGGAAAGAACAAAATCCGGCGGTTTGTCAAGTAAAGCCCACAAAGCAAGTTTCACGCAGTCGGCGGGAGTGCCCGAACAGGCCCAAGCTTGGACTGCGGGATCAAAAATAGATTCGACAATTTCGGCGCGGATGGGTTGGTGCAGAGTAAGGCCGTGGCCGGTAGCGGAGCGCTCTCTGTCGGGACAAACTACGCTCACCTCGTGGCCAGCGTCGGCGAGAGCGTTGGCGAGGCTACGGATGCCTTGTGCAAAGATGCCGTCGTCGTTGCTAATTAAAAGTTTCATTGAAATTTTTATAGGCCTTATAGCAATCTTAAACTAAATTCAACTAGGGCGATCGCTCTAACATCGAATTACCTATTACAAATTATCCGTAACTGCCGAAAATCTAAAATCTAAAATCTAAAATCTAAAATCAACAAGACTGTAGAGCCAAAATTGCGCTAAACTCAACTTGGCCCAAAACTGCCATCAATCTAAAATCTAAAATCTAAAATCTAAAATCAAAATGACTGTCCAGCTAAGCGACATTGAAACTCAACTAGAAACCCTCGGTCAAGAGTCCAAAAGTGCGATCGCCACTGCCAATACCCTCGAACAACTCGAACAGTTGCGCGTCGGCTACCTCGGCAAAAAAGGCCAACTCTCTCAAATTTTAGGCATGATGGGCAAACTGTCGCCAGACCAACGGCCCAAAGTAGGTGCGATAGCCAATACAGTCAAAGAATCCCTGCAAGCCGATTTAGAAGACAAGCGCGCCGCCCTCCAAACAGCCCAAATCCAAGCCAAATTAGCCTCAGAAACCATCGATGTCACCATGCCGGGGATTTTTCGCCCCCAAGGCCAGGTTCACCCCTTAAACGCCGTCATAGACCGCGCTCTCGATATCTTTGTCGGTCTTGGCTACACCGTCGCCAACGGCCCGGAAATGGAAACAGATTATTACAACTTCGAGGCCCTGAACACACCGCCAGACCACCCAGCGCGGGATATGCAAGATACTTTTTACCTACCAGGTGGCAACTTGCTGCGGACTCAGACATCATCGGTGCAAATTCGCTACATGGAACAGCACAAACCGCCGATTCGGATTGTCTCTCCCGGCCGCGTTTACCGCCGCGATACTGTTGATGCTACTCACGCAGCAGTCTTCCACCAAATTGAACTTTTAGCCATTGGTGAAGGTCTGACATTTACTGACTTGAAAGGCACAATTAAAGAGTTTTTGCGGCAAATGTTCGGGCAAGATTTGCCGATTCGTTTCCGCACGAGTTACTTTCCGTTTACCGAACCTTCTGCCGAAGTTGATTTGCAGTGGAACGGCAAATGGCTGGAAGTTTTGGGCTGCGGAACCGTCGATCCTAACGTTCTTAAAGGAGTCGGTTTAGACCCAGAAAAATATACTGGGTTTGCGGCAGGTTTTGGGGTCGAGCGGTTCGCAATGGTACTTTATGAAATCGACGACATTCGCCGGGTTTATGCTAGCGACTTGCGTTTTTTGCGACAATTTTAAACAAGGGCTTGGAGTCGCTTACACGAGCCGTCTAGAGGTCTTGGACGTACATCAATCTTTCAGTTTCAAGTAAGTAAGTACAAATAAACATCACTTGGGGAGAGGGCGGGTTCTGCAACGATGACTCGCCCTTACTGTAGATAAGCCCTAAAGCCGCCCCTACAAGCCCCTGCAAGATATTATTGTTTTTTTGCGCTTACCTACTTAATTTATTGTCTACTTGCCAAAAACACCCTTGATGCTGTCAACAGCGCTCTCGACAGCATTCTTGGTATTATCTACTGCTTTCTGAGTCCGAGCTGAATCTTCCGATGCTCTTTTCTCAATTGTGGCCGCATCTTTCTTAGCTTTGCGCTCTACTACACTACCATCCTCCGATGCTCGATCGACTTTAGCAGCATTTGTCTTGGCAGTTTCCTTAACTTTATCTTCTGTATCTCGGATGAAATTCTTGGTTCGTCCAGCATCTTTGCTGGCTTTTTCTTGAACCCCATCGCCCGCATCTGCTGCTGCGATCAAGTTTACAGCAGGAGATGCCATTGCTGCGGTGTTGGAGAAGAACGCACCAGACCAGACGAAAGCCATCGCTGACAGGCAAAGCACAGTTGTAGCCATCAAGCGCCCTAAAGTCGAAAGTCGTTTCGTAAAATAATTCAGTTTCATAGAATACAAAATGAGAGATGACATTCTATTTTTACTCGATCAGAGCGATCGGCGTAACCGTTCTCTAGATAGAGGTTATCCGCCGGCGAGCGGTTAAAAAAGTTCAGTCTTTTGATAGATTCAAGCAAGGAATGTCAGTCACTTTTAGATTTTAGATTTTAGATTTAAAATTTTAGAGTTGACTCCCCAGCCGCCATTTGGAAGCTTCAACTTTGGTGAGTCGATTAAAGATTCAAGATTAAACAATTGACTTCACAGCCGGAGCGCTAATCCGCGCGCTTAAGTAGGTAGGCGGAAAAAATTATGTTTATGTAAAAAAACATTAACTAGCGTGATTCAACTTAAATTTAACACAGTGTTTACGGTCAGTAAGTAGGTGCACATAAACTTTAGTATGTCACCGACTATCAAGCTATCATCAATCGGGCGATTGTTTGGGTAAAATATCGCTTCTAAAGAGCGTTTCACGGAGTGAATATCGCTTTGGACTACATAGATATTTTGCCGCTCATCTACTTAGTTAGGAATAGGTTGTTCCCAAAATTGTGCGTGGGAGATCAACATAATAATACTTTAAATGACTAATCACAATTTAGTAAAAAAGTCAATACCGTTTCATCAATTCCCTTTAGTTTCAAAGGCTTATATTTAACAATGCGATTTTCCTCAACATAATCTGCCACTGCCGCCGAAATCAGCACCGTGTTTGGTTCCGTCACCTCTTGCAAGCGGGCGGCAATATTCACACTCGGCCCGATCGCAGTATAATCCGATCGATCAGGGCCGCCAAACATCCCCACCACCGCAGTACCCTGGTGAATTCCGCAGCGAAACCGCACCGGAGACACGCCATTTTCCCCAACAATTCCCTGCTCCAACCAGCCCTTGTTAAGCTCCTTCAGAGCTTGTAGCATTTGGCCAGCAGCAGCCACAGCGCGGCGTACTTGCTCATTAGGGCTTAGTTCCTCCGGCGCGCCAAAGAAAGCCATTACCGCATCTCCAACAAACTTGTCCACCGTACCGCCACTGTCAAAAATAGCCTTAGTCATTGCCGCCAAATATTCATTCAACAGCTCAGCTACCCGGCGTGAGCGCAGCGTATTTGCCATTTGAGTAAAACCGACAATATCGCTAAACAAAATAGTAATCAATCGCGGTTCTGGGCGCAAATCCAAGGCCAAATCTCCAGCCGCTGCGGCCTTCACCATCGCCGGTGGCAAAAATCGGCGCAGCACCGATTCAGTTAAATAACTGTTCAACTGCTGTACTCGGCGCTCGTTTTGTTTGAGGGCGATCAAATTCCGCACTTCTGCCAACAATTCTCGATCATTAAAAGGCTTGGACAAATAAGCATCCGCACCCCTTTCTACTCCTTCAATTCGAGTATCTTCATCGGCTTTAGCAGTCAGCAAAATTGCCGGAGTTCCCTGCAATTCCTCATCCTCTCGAATCATCCGAATCAAATCCAATCCCGAAATCAAAGGCATCATCAAATCAGTTATAATTAAATTAGGGCGACGTTTTTTAGCTACCGCAAATCCTTCTTCTCCGTTGCGCGCCAACAAAACTGCAAAGCCGGCATCTCGCAGAATTGCCGACACATAAAAGCGCAAATCGGGATTGTCGTCAACCACCAAAACCGTTCCCACTGCTGTTTCTGATTTGATCGCTTGGAGCGCCTCTAAATTATGATTTTCAGCCTCATTTTCCGACAACTCCGCCTCCACATCTGCCAGTTCAACCGCAGCTTTCGATGAGTGAAACTCTGCAGGTATTTCTAGTACCTGTTCCGGGGGCAAGTGAGTCGAACCGAAGTGCAGCCAAACGGTAAAAGTAGTACCTTCGCCGTAAACAGATTCAACTGAAATTTGACCGCCATGGAGTTCGACTAATTCTTTGACAAGTGCCAAACCTAAGCCGCTGCCTTCATAGGAACGGCTAGCTGAACCTTCGGCTTGGCGAAAGCGCTCGAATAAATAGGGAATTTGTTCGGTGCGAATGCCGATACCTGTGTCTTTTACTTGCAACAAACAGTGAGCACCAGCAGATTCAACTTTCAGGGTGATAGTTCCGCCTTCGGGGGTAAATTTGACAGCATTTGACAGCAGGTTGTAAATAACTTTATCAAATCTTTCCAAGTCCAAATAAAGTAAAGGACATTCTTGCAGTTGGGTAATTAAGTGCAGTCCTTTTTTCTCGCAGTAGGCGCGGAACGACTCTGCGGTAGAGTAACAGAAACCGACTAAATCGCACGGGCGAAAACTTGGCTGCATCCGTCCAGCATCGAGCCGCTGCAAGTCCAGCAGTTGATTTACCAAGCGCAGGAGGCGACGGGAATTACGCAAAGCGATTACGGCTTGTTCGTAGGGTAAGTCTTCTTTGCGTCTACAAGCTGATTCCAGAGGGCCGATAGTTAGAGTTAGAGGGGTGCGGAACTCGTGGGAGATATTTTGGAAAAATTCGGTTTTGAGCCGATCGGCTTCCAAAAGCCTTTCTGCCTGCTGTCTGGTAGTCTGGTAGAGGCGCGACTGCTGCACGGCTAGAGCAGCTTGAGTTGCGACTATTTGAGC
Source organism: Microcoleus sp. Pol12B5 (assembly GCF_036701335.1). Lineage (NCBI taxonomy): Bacteria > Bacillati > Cyanobacteriota > Cyanophyceae > Oscillatoriales > Microcoleaceae > Microcoleus > Microcoleus sp. Pol12B5. The sequence continues at coordinate 21,512 of NZ_JAUBQQ010000075.1, forward strand.
CAGGTCAATGTCTGAGATGTTCCAGCGGCGGATGCTGTGATTTTGGCGCAGGGAAATGCTGCCGATGATTTTGCCTTCTGAGAGTAAGGGAACGACTAACAGGGCGCGGGCTGGCGATCGAACTTGCAGTTCTGTAACATTTAACTCGGGGTGTTCATCGAGATCTTCGATCGCCACCGGCTCTTTTGATACCATAACTTGCAGCAACAGTGGATTGCCCCGAATCGGCACCAAAGACTGTGGCAAAGAAGGATGGGCAAAAACCCAGGCGCGAGTGTTCTCAGCAGCATCGCCAGAAGCCGTCTCGTAGCCCAGAGAGTTCACAACTACTTCTGGATTGTCAATAAAACCCTGTTCTACAGCCACGGTATCCATATCTGTGTCGTATAGCCCCACGCATTGGACGTATTCATCATCTTCAGTCCACAGAGATAGGGCGCAGCCGTCAACTTGCAAAGCTTGGCCGAGTTGTTGAGTAATGGCTGCAAAAATATTTTGGGGATCGAGACTCGATCGAATTGCCGTAGTAATAGTATTGACTAAGGCCTCGCGCTTGGCCAGCGCCCGCACCTGTTCGTAAGCCCGGGCTTGAGAAAGCGCCAAAGCCGCTTGGTCTGCCACCGTAATTACCAACTGTACCTCGTGGTCTTGCCACTGGCGCGGTTCCTCAAACTGGTGCAGCGCCAAGACTGCCATCAGTTCGATTTTGTAAAACAACGGTACGATCAAGCTCGATCGAATATTTGCAGCTTCGTAAGCCTGCTGTCGTTGCTGATTATCCCAGTTTAAAACTCGATCGTCAGTTTGGGCATCTTGAATCACCTCCACATCCAGAGTTTCCCAAACCAAATCCGGCAGCAAATCCGGGGAGAGTTCGGCAGCAGAAGCATCTCCGGGCGTGACTTCCTCATCGCCCCCCAACCCTTTAGTTTCTGCCTTCTGGTAAACGAACCACTCATCGGCCACCCGGCCGTCTTGGAACGGCCGCAGCAGACAGCAACTCACCTCAAACATCTGCCCGACAGTTTCCACAATTCTTTGCAGCATTTGCTGGTAATTGGGAGCCGATCGGATAGTATTGGTAACGGCATAAAGCAGCGATTCTTGGCTCAAAGCACGGCGCAGTTCATTGGTGCGCGTTTTCAGAAGATTGTGAGTCTCAACAGCTTGACTGACAAGATTGATCAGCTCTTGAGCATCCCAAGGCTTGGTAACGTATTTAAATACTTTGCCAGCGTTAATAGCTTCAACTAAATCTTCAACATCCGTATAGCCAGTTAAAATAATTCGGATCACGTCGGGGTACTGAGCCGCCGTCAGGCTGAGAAACTCCGTACCGCTCATTTTTGGCATTCGCTGGTCGGAGATAATCACCGCAACTTCTCCCTCTTTTGCCAAAATTTCGAGCGCAGCGGGGCCAGATTCGGCTCTGAGCACTTTGTAGTCTCGATGAAAGGTGCGGTAAAGCAAGTCGAGGTTATCCGGTTCGTCATCGACGATCAGAATTTTTAGCTTAGGATTTTCTTGGGAATTCATGCACCGTTCTCCTGTGCCCCGGGGCTGTTCGATTTAATAAGTCTGATCAAATGAAGAATTCGCCGATTTAAATTGCTGAAGTCATAGCATTTTCGATTTTCGATTTTCGATTTTCGATTGCGAATGACTGATGACATAAGGGTTGCGATTTTGCCTAGAGTGCCATTATTTCGGGAAAAAGGTATCACAATAATTCGTCGATATGAAGTTGTTGTGAGTGTGCGAGGCAAGCATCAACCTTGATTTTTGATGTCTGGGTTTTCAATTCGGAATTCTTCTGAGCCACAGTTATCTGTCGTGCACCCCAATTTTATTATTTAATGATATTCACATAAACTCGTCTCCCGATAATTTTCCTTCACCCCTTACCTTTATGCAGCCGGAGAGCAAACACAAATCTGGCTATTTGAACTGCCGTCTGGATTTCTCAGAATACATAGGAATAACCGTCCTGATTGTGAGTTGATTTGCCAAATTTATGTTTGCTCCTGGCTCCTGGGACTATTTTATTTGGTATGTGAAAGCTGCCCGCAGCAAGATAGAATAGACAACCAACATCTTCGCCTGTGTTTTTTCCCACAAGTAATAGCAACTTTAACAGTCAGCCAAGGATACCGACCACAATCAGGCGCCGAGCCCCTGACTGATATTCGGGGGTGGCCCACAGACCACAGAGGTGTCTGTGGGAGTGACGCAATTGCTGTACCATTTTAGTTAGACTTGCACTTTTTTCCCCGATCTCGGCATTTTTTGTGCGTCCTGCAGACCAACGCCCAAGCCAATTACTGCAGCGAAACACCGCAAGCTCGAGCATCCATCTGTTAATCTTAGCTAGGGATGTACTCTGTGGAAACCGATCAGTCGATTTTAGATTTTAGGTTTTAGATTTTAGATTTACTCCACAGATGAATCGGGGAGCTTGAACTAGGGTCTAAAATTTTGATCGGTCCCCGACGAGTGTCGGTGGCTTGTATCGGTTTTTGGGCAGGGTCAATTAGCTCGATCGAGGTTTTTAAGGTCTCATCGCGCGCAGCAGAGTATCGAACCGACGGCGAAAACCCCTGCTGACTGTTTCCAGGCATCCAAATTTAAATTGGAAGTTGGGAAAGTACCCCCTAGCTCAACAGGTAAGGCCGGTTCCATGGGGGACGGACGATGGATAGCCCAGAACTGCTGAAAACTAGGGTGCCAAGCCGGGGGGGGCGGCGGCGAACATCCGACGCGCGATCGTACCCGGTGTTAGTATGGTCAGTCGTGGAGTTTTTCTACTACCGCTGGACGAATAAATTATATTCGATCGGGTATTTCCGTAAGCAGAGATCGGTAGCATTCCGGGAACCTGATGTTAAAACCTTTGTGATTGTTTTTAATACCTTGCCCGCTAAGCTGTCGCGCATTTAATTTGTAAGCTACTGTTTACTTAAACTCTTCTGATGCCGGCCGAAAGCCAGGGATCAAGCTTCAATTTAAAGGCAAAATAGCTTATCCACAAATCTAGTATTAGGGGATGAATTTTATTTTTTCATAACTAGAATATTAAATGATAAAAATTTTCTGTTTACCTCAAATCGTACTTAAAGTCAAGCACCAAAAAATATAATTTAATCTGGCTAATAAACTATGCCTATAAGTTACGTTATAAGATCAGTATAACATTAGTGAATCTTCTAAGAGGGTAGCTTAGAAACCCGCGTAAAAAAATTAATATAGTGGCCTGGCATTGTGAATCCTTCATTTTTTTCCTCACCATCTCACCAACAACAAACTCCCGGACTTTCTGGTTTTTCGATCCGGGTCGCTGTGCCCAACGACTTAACGCAGCTAGCTGATATTTTAGCCATGAGCTTTCACTCCCGCGAGGGGTTGGTAGAATGGGTGTATCCAGTGTTGCGTTTGGGCATTTACGAAGATTTAAAAAATCGACTGCGTTCTAAGGCAGAACATTACATTTGTCTGGTTGCTGAGCTAGTCTCGCGCGAGGAGGGAACACAGAATTATCGATCTCACCGAACTCAGCGTATGGCAGGAACAGTAGAAATGGCTTTGCGTTCTCGCTTTCCTTGGCAAATCCCTAGTTCTGACTATCCTTATTTGTCGAATTTAGCCGTTCACCCGGATTACCGGCGGCAGGGAGTTGCTCAACAATTGCTCAGCAACTGCGAGGAGACCGCCAAAGAATGGGGATTTTCGGAGATTTACCTCCACGTTCTGGAAAATAATCACCCGGCGCGACAGTTGTACTATCAGGCCGGCTATCGCTTGCAACAGGTGGATTGGAATTGGACTGGTTGGCTGTTCGGCCAGCCGCGCCGCCTGTTTTTACGCAAGCAGATTTCGCTATCCTAAGCTAAGTATTTGAATTGATCATGGGGAATTGGGGCTTCGCCAAGAAAAAGGAAAAAATAGCTATCCGTGTATTTTGTACTTCCGAATTGTGGATCAATGGAATGGGAATGGGGAATTAGTGATAAATTTTAGTTTGCTCTTAATTCCGATCGCACAACACGCTACCATTAGTTGGTAGTAAACACTTGAGCTACCAAGCCTTGTGTACCTTGGAACCCCTGAAAAACCCCCTACAAAGTTATAATATCAACTCCCGTATCCTCGTCAGACGTAAAAACCCGTCAAAAATCACGGAAGTTGCAACAGTAATTAATATAATTAATCTGTGTTGATCTGCCTGTATCTGGGGTAAAAAAATATAATTTATTCACCGCAGATGACAAGGGATTGACCCTGATTCACGCCGATAAAGATAAGAAATTTATGAATAATCCCCAGGCTAACCGATTTGATATTATACCAAATACGGCTTGAATACACCTTTATTTTTTAGCATTTTAGAGAGGGACAAAAGGCAACTGTAAGAGCGATGTCAAGGGCCGAGTGCAACAAAGTTTCTAACCCGGATTGAGTAGGGTGAGGAACGCCACAGAAGTTCTGATCTGCTGTGGCGTTTTGTTCGCCAGAACAGGAGACTTTCGCCGCCAATTCTAGAGTTCAGAGAGATTTGGTAGGAAATCCGAGGAGCCGATCGGCCCGTTAACCCCAACCAGATTTGCTAAAACCCGATCGGTTCCAGCTACTCGCAGCAGCGTACCGTTCGGAGTGGTGCTAAATTGCAACTGCTGGAAACTCAGCCCGTCGGTCAAAACAAACTTATCGACGCCTACCTCGAAGTTAATGACAGTATCAGTGCCGCCCTCACCATTCAACACATATCGATCGCTCCCAATACCTCCAATTAAAGTATCTTCGCCCAAGTCGCCAAACAGCCAGTCATCTCCAGCGCCCCCATTGAGAAGGTCGTTATCTTTACCACCAATCAAGGTATCGCTGCCAGCATCTCCGTTGATAGTATCTTGGCCTTCGTTGCCGTAAAGCAAGTCATCGCCCTCACCGCCGTTGATGCAGTCTTGCTGGTCGTTTGCGGCCACCGAGACACCCCGGTTATCAGCACGATCGCCATAGATGGTATCGTTGCCCTCGCCACCGCAGAGTTCATCGCTGCCGTCACCGCCGTAAATCAAGTCTTCGCCCAGATCTCCGTTTATGAGGTCGTTAGCTTTACCGCCGTAAATCAAGTCGTTGTCTTGACCGCCACTGATGGTATCGTCACCCTCATCGCCGAACAGCACATCAGCACCGATCCCACCAAAGAGCAAGTCCTGACCGCCAACATCATTAGCTCGACTTCGAGCACCGCCGTACATGGTGTCGTCGCCGCTGTCGCCAACAAGGGTATCAGAGCCGAGTTCGCCCCAAATCAGGTCATTATCTTTGCCACCCCAAACACAATCATTGCCTTTACCTGCTTGCACGGTATCATTACCGTGCCCGCCGCCTATGATGTCGTTGCCGCTGTCGGCAAAGATTAAGTCTTGTTCACCGAGATCCCCGATGGACTGGGAACTGCCACTGTCGCCGAGCAGAATATCAGCTCCTTGGCCGCCGTAGAGGGTATCGGAGCCTAATTGACCGTAGATGATGTCATTGCCTTTACCTCCGTAAGCGCGATCGTTATCTTTGCCTGCAACCAGCGTATCGTTGTCTTGTTGGCCGTTGAGGAAGTCGTTACCGAAGCCTCCGTACAGCAAGTCGCGTCCCTGGGAGTCGCTGGCACTTTGGTCGCGGATGCCCCCAAACAAGCTGTCGGAGCCGATGCCACCAAACAACGTATCGGAGCCAAGTTCGCCCCAAATTCGGTCATTTTCTTTACCTCCAAGGGCAATATCGTCACCTTTGCCGGTATGGATGGTATCATCGCCCTCGTTGCCGTTAATCAGGTCTGCACCGTTGCCTCCGAAGATCAAATCGCCATTGTTCTGAGCACTGCTGGAGTTATCGTTGCCGTTGTCTCCCAAAATCGTATCGGCACCTAGATCTCCAAACAGGCTGTCAGAGCCTAAGTCGCCGGCAATCCAGTCGTTCTGTTTGCCTGCAAATACGATATCGTTGCCCTCGTCTCCGTAAACAATATCGGTGTCAATGCCCCCAAAAATCGTGTCATTGTCTTCGTTGCCGTAAATTTCGTCCGCGCCGTCTTCACCTAAAAGCAGATCGTTGCCTTCAAAACCGACGATTTTTTGGTTGCCTTTGGTGTCTACGATCAAGTCATCGCCGTCGGTTCCTTTGGTGGTTTGTCCCTCTGAAAATTGTGAAATAGGCCGGACAAAGCCAACTGCGGGTGGTTGCTGCGGAGGCGCAAAGTTAATTCCCGGTTTTTCAATAATGGGCGAACATTGACAGTTGGTATCTGTTTCGGCGATCGGATTTGAGATACCGGGCGCAGGCGTTGGTGTGGGTGTAGGTATGAGTGGGGGAACACTTCCAACTGGCCTCAAGATAGCAGCAACAGTAGCGCTAGCTGGGCTAACTTTGCCGAGGTTGTCGGTGGCGGTGTAGCTGAAAGTTGCTCCGTTAAAGTCAACTGTGGCTACGAAAAATAGTTGTCCTATTTGTGCCGGAGTCAAAACTTGACCGACTGTCACGGGTATGTCGCCGTTGACTGAATCTGATAGGAACAGGACTCCTTGGTTGGCTGGGGGGACTCTGGTGATGGTGTAAGAGACGATCGACCCATCGGGGTCACTTCCTCCCAATCCCAACACCTGCACGATGCCGTTAGTCGGAACCGTGAAGTTAACATTGTTAATCGATGGCGGTTGGTTGGAAGTCGGGGAGATAGCGGCAACTGTAGCAGTGGCGGGGCTGGTAGCGCCGCTGTTATCTGTGGCGCTGTAGCTGAAATTGGCACCGGTAAAGTCGCCGGTGGATTGGAAAAATAGTTGTCCTATTTGTTCCGGTGTCAAAACTTGACCTGGTGTCACGGCTACTCCGCCGTTGGCTGGATCTCCTAAAAACAGGATTCCTTGGGCCGCTGGCGGCAGGGTGTTGATAGTGTAAGAGGCGATCGACCCATCGGGGTCACTTCCTCCCAATCCCGGCACCCGCGCGCTGCTGTTGGGCTCTACCGTGAAATTAGCATTGTTGGTTACTGGCGGTAAGTTTAGGGGATTTGGTGTGGGAGTTGCTCCTGTGGAACCGAGAGTAGCGGTAGCCAGGGAACTGGTAGCGCCGTTGCTATCTGTGGCGCTGTAGCTGAAAGTTGCTCCGGTAAAGCTACCTGTGGATTGGAAAAATAGTTGCTGTAACTGTTGAGGTGTCAGGATTTGACCTGGTGTCACGGGTACGCCGCCGTTGGCTGGATCTCCTAAAAACAGGACTCCTTGGGCCGCTGGGGGCAGGGTGTTGATGGTGTAAGAGGCGATCGACCCGTCGGGGTCGGGGTCGCTTCCTCCCAATCCTGTGACTAACTGGCTGCTGTTGGGCCCCAGGCTGGAGTTGGCATTGTTGGCAATTGGCGGTTGGTTGTCAGTTGTGCTGGGAGTTGGTGTGGGCCCTATCAGTCCAGCCACACTAGCGGTAGCGACTGGACTGATAGCACCGCTGTTGTCTGTAGCGGTGTAGGTGAAATTGGCTCCTGTAAAGTTGCCCGTCGTGAAGAAATATAGTTGCTGCAACTGTTGAGGAGTCAGGACTTGACCTGGTGTCACTGGTACACCGCCGTTGGCTGGATCTCCTAAAAACAGGACTGCTTGGTCTGGTGAGGGCAGGGTGTTGATCGTGTAAGAGACGATCGACCCGCCGGGGTCGGGGTCGCTTCCTCCCAATCCCGTGACTAACTTGCTGCTGTTGGGCCCGAGGCTGGAGTTGGCATTGTTGGCTAATGGCGGTTGGTTGTTAGTTGGAGTTGGTGTTGGTGTGGGAGTTGGCGCTTCTGGGCGCAAGATAGCCGCGACAGTAGCGGTAGCGGGACTGGATGCGCCGCTGTTGTCTGTGGCGCTGTAGGTGAAATTGGCTCCTGTAAAGTTGCCCTTCGTTTGGAAAAATAGTTGCTGCAACTGTTCTGGAGTCAGGACTTGACCTGGTGTCACTGGTACACCGCCGTTGGCTGGATCTCCTAAAAACAGGACTGCTTGGTCTGGTGAGGGCAGGGTGTTGAGCGTGTAAGAGGCGATCGACCCGTCGGGGTCGCTTCCTCCCAATCCTGTCACTAACTGGCTGCTGTTGGGCCCGAGGCTGGAGTTGGCATTGTTGGCTAATGGCGGTTGGTTGTTAGTTGGAGTTG
>NZ_JAUBQQ010000076.1:0-28859 GCF_036701335.1 Microcoleus sp. Pol12B5
ACTACATTTTAGGGAACTTAGGAAATGACACAATTAATGCTGGAAATGGCAACGATATTGCCTTTGGCAATGAAGGTACAGACCTAATTTTTGGCGACATCGGTAACGATACCCTGTACGGCGGCAAAGAAAACGACAGTCTCGATGGCGGTGAGGGCAACGACTTGCTGTTGGGCGGCAATGAAAACGATGTGATCTGTGGCGACATCAGTAACGATACCCTGTACGGGGGCAAAGGTAATGATATTCTCAGTGGTGGCAGCGGTGCAGATTTCCTTTCCGGGGATGTTGGGGACGATACATTGACGGGAGGTTCGGGAAATGATGTGTTTTTCCTTAATCAAAGTTCGGGTAGCGACATCATTAATGATTTCCGCAGGGGAGAGGATTTAATTGGGTTAAATTCTGATTTGAGTTTTAATCAACTCAGTATTACTTCCAGCAACAATCAAACTTTGATTACTGTGACGGACACCAATCAATTGTTGGCGAAGCTTAACAATATTACCCCCGGTATTCTCACTGCTACCGACTTCATTACTCTGTAATTATTATACTAAATCCGGTTTAGCTATAGCCTCGATTATTCTGCGTATCCTTCGGCGGTTAAAACCGCTACTAAACAAACGAATTCTGAGTCCGCAGAGTGATATAAAAATAGTATTTAAGCCGGATTTAGTATTATAGCATCTTCCAATAAAAAGTAGCCAAGTATGATAAATATCCTCTAATATTCTGATGCTAGAGCCACACATATTAATCTCTATTTCCTAATAAAGCGGACTTGATATTATTCCGTTTTAATACGATCGCACAAAGGTCTATCTTCCTCCTTCACATCAGCATTGGTTCGCAAATAATCTCGCACCCGATCGCACGCATAAGCCAGTTCATCGAGTTTGAGAATCCGCTCCACATCCCACAAAATGATAGTGCGATCGTCCCCAACAGAAGCAATCTGTTTGCCATCGGGACTAAACGCCACCGCCCAAACATTCCCCTCATGTCGGGTTAGCGTCGTTATTTCCGTGCCGTCAATTTTCAAGAGTTTGACTGCGCCAGATGCGCCTCCCGCCACCAGCATTTGACCGTCTGAACTGAAATCAACCGCCATCATGCCTCTAGTATTTCCCTTGATAGTTTTCAGCAACGTGCCATCGATCGTCCAAAGTTTAATCGTGTCATCCATGCTCGCACTTGCCAAAGTCCGACCGTCTGGACTGACAGCCACTTCCCAAATTCCACTACGATGACCTTTCAAAGTCTTGTTCAAGCGACCGTCCAAACTCCACAACCGAACTGTGCCATCTGCACTGACAGAAACCAGCCTGTTTCCGTCGGGGGTAAAGTCCACATCGTAAACCCTAGCCTGATGTCCTGTGAACGTTTTCAGCAAAGTGCCGTCTGGCTTCCACAGTTTCACGGTTTTGTCGTCGCTGGCAGAAGCGAAGAACTGACCGTCTGGACTGACGGAGACATCCCAAACGCTAGCCCCATGTCCTGTTATGGTTTTCAGCAGCGTCCCGTCGAACTGCCAGAGTTTAATAGTTTTGTCTGTACCAGCAAAAGCGAGTACAGGCAAGATATCTTCTTTGGCAAAGCTAGCAGGAGAGACGAAAGCAACCGAGTAAACGGGAGCCTTGTATCCCGCCAAAGACTTCAGCAACGTACCGTCTTTTGCCCACACTTTGAAGCTGCCATCCGAACTGGCTGAAGCTAACCTCTGACCGTCCTGGCTGAAGTCCACATCCCAAATGATGCCGCTATGTCCGTACAGGACTTTCGAGAAAGGGTTTGTCAGGTTCCATAGCCGGACGGTATTGTCGTCGCTGGCGGAGACAGCGATTTGAGTGTTGGGAATAAAGATAACGCCGCGAATTCCAGATTGATGCCCTTTGAGGACTTTCAAAAGCGTCCCGTCCGGCTTCCAGAGGTTGATGGTTCCGTCTGCGCTGGCGGAAGCAATGACATCGCCTGAATCGCTGACGGCAATTTCCAACACTTCCGAACTGTGACCCCCGAGAGTTCGTAGCAGTGTTCCGTCGAGTTGCCAGATTTTAACCGTGTTGTCAGCGCTGGCAGAGAGAATAGCGAGACGTTTTGTGCCGTCACTGTCTGCGAGGAAGGCGAACTTAACGTCCCAAACGGCAGCCGCGTGCCCTTCCAAAGTTCTCACTCCTTTGCCGTCCTTGGTCCACACCTTGACCGTACCGTCGGTGCTGCTAGAGGCGAGCAGGTTTGCATCCGAACTGAAGGCAAGACCCCAAACCCCACCTTGATGTCCGCTTAGTGTCTCCAGCAGTTTGCCATTAAAGTCCCACAGGCGAATCGTGCTGTCTTCGCTGCCAGTGGCAATGCGATCGCCGCCCGGACTGACTGCAATGTCCCATATCGCAGCGCTGTGTCCCTGAAAGGTTTTGAGGAGCTTGCCGTCTCGATCCCACAGATAAATGCTGCCGTTGAGACTGGATGTGACCAGGCGCTGGCTGTCAGGACTGAATTTGATTCCGAAGACAGCAGCCGGGTGTTGTAGGTTGTGGATCAGCGCACCGTCCCGCTGCCACAGCTTGACTGTTCTGTCGCCGCCGCCGGTGGCGATGAGTTGGGCGTCTGGGCTGACATCAAGGCCCAGAACCACGCTGGAATGCCCCGTCAGGCGATTGAATTCTGCCGTTCCGTAGATGGCCTGTTGCAGCACTTGTCGAACTTGCGATCGCAACTGGGGGTTGGAATTAGGGAGGTCATCGAGCCTGCGTCTGGCTTTGATGGCAGTGACGAGGGCGTCTAATCGCTGTTGAGAGGCGAATTGCCCTGTGGAGGAGATGCTGAGGGCTTGTATTTCGCTTTTGGCGGCGCGGTAATATTGCCAGAGGGCGAAAATGGCGGATGCGATCGCAGCTATCAGCAAGCCACTCAACGCTGCAATAAACTTGCGCTGTCGCTGTGCTGTCTTTCTTTCATAAGCTACGCGCTTGCGTTCTTCTACCAGTCGTGCTTCGACTTCTTTTACTCGTTCTGCTTCCAGTGCTTGCTGCATTTCCAACTTGTCTAATTCACCAGAAGCGGCTAAAAACTGATAGTCCAAATCGCTCAAACTTTTACCTTGCGTCCAGGATTTAGCGTCTTTCAGCGCTTGTCCGCGCAACAGTCGCGATTCGTCTTGTTGTTTGGAAGCGATCCAAGCATCAAATAGTTGGGAGTAAGGGCGCAGTTGCCCTAAGTTTTTTTCTACCCATTCGAGATTAAATACTTCTTGATAAATTATGTTTTTTACCTGCAAATACCCATATTTTTTTACCACCAAACCCGATAGTAATAGTTCGATTTGATCTCGGCTGTCATCTGTTGGGACGGGCTGGCACGGGGGCACCGCCCCTACGCCTTGTAAAATTTGCTGATAAATACCGAGCAATCTGCCGGCACGTTGTTCGTTGCGAAGGATGCGATCGCGGATTGTCTTTAAATGCTCTGGCTCATCTTGCGATTCCCATTGATTGATGATGTTTTCTCTCACCACCGATTCCACAAAAAATCCCTCGGTTCCCGGTGGTATTTTTAAACCCCCCATGTGGGCTGACCCGCCATTCTTACTACTAATTCACATATTTTTTGCGTTAAAAATGGCTGTCCTCCCGTCCAATATAAGATTTTTTTGAGAACTGCCTGCGGATTGGCAATGACATTTTCTAACCCTTTCGCTAAAGGTTGCGCTTCTTCTAAGCTAAATCCTGACAAATCGATCGCTTGTCCGATATTAAAAGGTGTCCGATTTTTATCGGCGATTAAATCGCTGGGTGTAGCTACTCCGAAAATTGCGAAAGTAATGCGGGTATATTCGGGATTGATAGCTCGTTGATTGTAGCAGAAACGAATCAAGGCGAAAAAATCGTCTACCGGAAAATCTAAACTGAGAATACTATCAATCTCATCGACAAATATAAATATTCGCTCCTCCGCAAATCTGGCTAATAAAATATCTTCAATAAACTGACTCAATCTTTGCAGGAGAGAAACTTCTTCTTGTTCTTTCCACCAAGTTTTTAAATTAACTTGTTCTAATAAATTAAAGCTGCGCCACAAATCCCCAACGATTCCTTTGTACCACTGTAAAGGAGTAATATTTTCGCTGCCGATGCGGGTCATGTCAATCGTGCTGCATTGAAATCCTTCGGCTTGCAGTCGATGGAAGGTGCGAACGAGAAGGGAAGATTTGCCCATTTGCCGCGAATTGAGAACGTAGCAAAACTCGCCTCGTTTTAAGGCTTGATAAAGTTCGATATCTGCTTGTCGTTCGACATAGGTAGGCGCATCAGTTGTGAGACTGCCACCAATATGGTAAGAGTAATCTTTCATAATTGATAGTTAATTGTTTCGGATAATTTAGCGATCGCCCACGGCATCGCACAAATGCCTATCCTCCTCCTTCACATCGGCATTCGTTTGCAGATAATCCCGCACCCAGTCGCAACCATACTGGAGAAAATCGAGCTGGAAAATTCGCTCTAAATTCCACACAATTGCTGTGGTATCCTGACTGGCTGAAGCGACGAACTTCCCATCAGGGCTAAATGTCACTCCGAACACCCCATCCCCGTGTCCTTTTAAGGTTTCAAGCTCTTGACCATCGTACCTCCAAAGTTTGACAGTGCCGTCAAAACTTGCTGAAGCGAGAGTCTTGCCATCAGGGCTAAATACCACTCCGAATACCCCATTTTTGTGTCCCTTTAAGGCTCTAATTTCTGTACCGTCGCGCCCCCAAACTCTCACCATGCTATCCATACCTGCTGAAGCGAGAATCTTGCCATCCGGGCTAAATGCCACTCCCGCCACCTGACGGCGATGGCTTGTTAAAGTGTGTAGAAGCTTGTAGCTGAGCTTTCCAGAGGCGATCGCATTATCCCACTGCCAAAGTTTGACAGTTCCGTCCACACTACCAGAGGCAATCAGCTTGCCATCGGGGCTAAATGCCACTCCGTTAATGTAATCGGTATGTCCTTTGAGAGTTGCCAATGGAGTGCCGTCAATCCTCCAGACTTTGACCGTTTTGTCCTCACCTGCCGAGGCGAGTGACTGTCCATCTGGATGGAAATCAACGGCGAAAACTCTACCTTGATGTCCAGTAAAAGTCTTGATTAAGGTTCCATCTAGTCGCCACAATCGAACAGTGCTGTCATAACCGCCTGTAGCAATAGTGTCTCCGTTTGGGCTGAAATCTACTCCGAAAACTTTATCAGCTTGTTTGGGGAAAGTGCGAATTAAGCTACCATCAAGCCGCCAAAGTTTAACAGTATTGTCACGACTGGCGGTGGCAATTGTCTTACCATCAGGGCTAAATTTTATGGTGTAAATTGATGCTTGATGTCCGTTAAGAGTCTTGAGCAAACTATCATCAAGCTTCCAAAGTGCGATCGGGCCATCCCAACTGGATGAGGCAAAGATTTTCCCGTCAGGACTCCAAGCCAATCCAGAGACGACATCCTTCGCGACTAGCAGGGTTTTTACCATAGTCCCGTCAAGCTGCCACAGTTTGACTGTTCTGTCTAGACTTGCCGAGGCAAGCAAACCACCTTGAGGGTTAAAAGCGATTTTGGTCACGGCATCGCTGTGTCCAGTTAGGGTTTTGACTAAAGTTCCGTCAAGCTTCCAAAGTTTGACTGTTTTATCCGCACTCGCCGAGGCAATGAGATATTCTGAAGGGCTGTTGGCGTAGCCTGCGGGCGCATAGGCAACATTCATAACTCTATCCGTATGTCCGGTGAGGGTTCTGATCATTTGACCGTCTACATTCCAGAGTTTGATGGTTTGATCTTTAGAAGCAGATGCAATAGTTTGACTGTCCGGGCTAAAGGCAACGCTGTTAACTTCATCTGTATGTCCGGTGAGAGTTCTCAGCAGTTTGCCCTCTGTACTCCAGAGTTTAACTGTTTTATCTTTAGAAGCGGAAGCAATAATCTGATTGTTAGGAGCGATCGCGACTTGTGAAATATTATTGGTATGTCCTTTTAAGGTCTGCCACAAAATATAACTCGGCTTGACTTTTGGTGAATTTGTACTGTTTTTGCGCCAAATTTTAACTGTGTTATCCGCAGAACCAGAAGCAATTAGATCCCCTCTGGGGTTAAATACAACTCCCCAAACTGCATTGTTGTGCCCTTGAAGCATTCCTAGTCTTGTACCGTCTTTTTCCCAAAGATCGATCGTTTTGTCGGCAGAAGCTGAGGCGATGAGTTCCCCATCAGGACTGAATGTGACATCATTCACCACATTGTTATGCCCCGATAAATGATTATAGTCAACTGCTCCATAAACACCTTGATGGAGAGCTTCTTTAACTGAGCGTTCGAGTTCTGGGTTTACACCACCTAACTTTTGCAGTTGTCGCTTTCCTCTGATTGCCTCTATGAATGCGTCTAATTTTTGATTTGAGGCGAATAGTGCTTCGGAAGATTTGGCGATCGCTTTGATTTCGCTGACAGCAGTTTGCCGATACTGAAAATACACCGCCAGCCCCAAGGCAGAGGCGATAATTAATGCTATAGTTACTACAAAAAGCAAAAACCTTTGCCGCCTAGAACTTTTTTTCTCTACAGCTAATCTTTTTTGTTCTTCTGTTAGTCTGGCTTCAATTTGTTTGGCCCGTTCGGCTTCCAATCCTATCTGCATTTCTCTTCGGTCTAATTCTTCAGAAGCGCCTAAAAACTGATAATCTAAGTCACTCAAACTTTTACCCTGGGCCCAAGCTTGAGCATTTTTCAATGCCTGTCCGCGCAACAGTTGGGATTGATCGGTCTGCTTGGAAGTTATCCAAGCATCAAAGGCTTGAGAATATGGACGCAAGGAAGCGAGATTTTTTTCTACCCATTTTTTGTTAAATACTTCTTGATAAATCTGGTTTCTTACCTGTAAAAACCCCTGAGATTTTACTACCAAACCAGACAGCAATAGTTCTACCTGTTCTCGCGAGTCATCGGTGGGTACTTCCACTCCTTGTAAGATTTTTTGATAGATGCCTAGTAGTCTGCCAGCACGTTGCTCGTTTCTCAGGATGCGATCGCGGATCGTCTTTAAATGCTCTGGTTCATCTTGAGATTCCCAATTCTGGATGATGTGCGATCGCACGACCGATTCCACAAAAAATCCTTCCGTTCCCGGGGGAATTATCAGCACGTCACTGTGAGATTCTAGCGTTGCTCTTACTATCAATTTACACAGCTTTTGGCTCAGAAATGGTTGCCCAGAAGTCCAACCTAATATTGCTTTGATAATTGCCTCGGCATTATTAACTACACTCTCTAAGCCTTGAGTTAAAGGAAAGGCTTCTTCCAAAGAAAAACCGGGCAAATCTACTGCTTGTCCGATATTAAAAGGTGTCCGATTTTTATCGGAAATTAAATCGCTGGGCGCAGCTACTCCAAAAATCGCGAAGGTAATCCGGTTGTATTCTGGATTAATGGCTCGTTGATTGTAACAATAACGAATCAAGGCGAAAAAGTCATCGACTGGAAAATCTAAGCTTAAAATACTATCAATCTCATCGACAAATATAAAAATTCGCTCATCCAGAAATCTAGCTAATAAGATCTCTTCAATAAATTGACTCAATCTTTGGAGGAGAGAAACTTCTTCTTGTTCTTGCCACCAGGTTTTTAAATTAACTTTTCCTACCAGATTGAAACTGCGCCACAAATCCCCAACAATTCCTTTATACCACTGTAAAGGAGTAATATTTTCGCTACCGATACGGGTCATGTCGATCGTGCTGCATTGAAATCCTTCGGCTTGCAATCGATGGAAGGTGCGAACAAGAAGGGAAGATTTGCCCATTTGTCGCGAATTGAGAATGTAGCAAAACTCGCCTCGTTTTAAGGCTTCATAAAGTTCGATATCTGCTTGTCGTTCGACATAGGTAGGCGCATCAGTTGTGAGACTGCCACCAATGTGGTAAGAGTAATCTTTCATAATTAATAGTTAATTGTTTCGGATAATTTAGCGATCGCCCACGGCATCGCACAAATGTCTATCCTCCTCCTTTACGTCAGCATTTGTTCGCAAATAATCTCGCACGCGATCGCAACCATCAGCCAACAAATCCACTTTCAAAACTCGCTCCACATCCCACAAAATCAGCGTATTATCCTCACTCACAGAAGCCACAAATGACCCATCCCCACTATACGCTACCCCCCGAATCGCCGCAGAGTTACCTCTAAGCGTCGTTAATTCGGTACCGTCAAGCTTCCAAAACTTCAGCGTATTGTCTACACTACCAGAAGCAATAATATTACCATCCGGGCTAAACGCCACGCCCCACACCGCGGCGAGATGACCTTCCAGAGTTCTCAGTAACTTACCATCCACAGTCCAAATCTTAACAGTATTGTCCCCACTGCCAGAAGCCAGAAATTTACCGTCAGGGCTAAACGCCACTCTCCACACCGCAGCAGTATGACCTTGAAAAGTTCTCACCAAAGTACCATCAAGCTTCCACAACTTCACAGTACCATCCCCCCCTGCCGAGGCAATTAGCTGACCGTCAGGGCTAAATACCACCTGCCAAATAGGAGCATGATGTCCTGTCATAGTATGCAATAAAGTACCATCGGGCCGCCAAAGCTTGATAGTATTATCTTGACTTCCAGAAGCAATAATTTGACCGTTTGGACTAAAAGCTAATGTAAAAACCGTAGCGTTATGACCTACCAAATTTGCGATAGCTTTTCCGTTTCTAGTCCAGATATTCACCTTATTATCAATTCTGCCAGAAGCAATTAACTTGCCATCGCCACTCATGGCAACAGCATAAATCGCAGCCTTTTCGAGAGCGAAAGTCGCTAGCAATTTGCCTTGCCGACTCCAAAGCTTAGTCGTGCCATCCTCGCTGCCTGTAGCAATTGTAGAACTATCCGAACTCAGTGCGATCGCCCAAATCCCGGCTTTATGTGCAGTAATCATCGTCCGCAATGGGTTTTGACTCTGCCACAGCCGCACCGTATTTTCTGCACCCGCCGAAGCAATAAAACTGCCGTCTGGGCTCCAAGCTATCCCCCAAATCGCAGCAGTGTGACCTCTCAATGTCGTCCATTCTGTTCCGTCAAGATTCCAGAGTTTTACAGTTTGATCGCGACTTGCAGAAGCAAAAGTCTGACCATCTGGACTGAAAACAACTTCGGAGACTACAGCAGAATGACCTTCAAGCGTTCTAAGCAAAGTACCGTTTTTGTTCCAGAGTTTCACCGTTTTGTCTCCACTTGCTGAAGCCACAATCTGACCGTCTGGACTAAACGCTGCTGCAGATACCACAGAAGTATGACCCCGGAGAGTTCTTAACAGTTTGCCGTCTTTGTTCCAAAGTTTCACCGTTTTGTCTCCACTTGCCGTAACAATAGTCTGACCGTCTGGACTGAAAGCCACTGAGGGTACCCCAGCAGTATGACCCTGGAGAGTTCTTAACAGTTTGCCGTCTTTGTTCCAGAGTTTCACCGTTTTGTCCATGCTGGCAGAAGCAATTGTTTGACCATCGGGACTAAACGCCACTGTCCAGATACCAGCAGTATGACCCTGAAAAGTTTTCAACAAAGTTCCGTTTCGCTGCCAAAGTTTTACAGTTCCATCATCACTTCCAGAAGCAATAAACTGACCGTCCGGGCTAAATTTGACAGACCGAACGATCGCCTGATGACCTTTGAGTGTTGCTATTTCCGTTCCGTCCCGCCGCCACACTTTAATAGTTTTATCCACACTTGTTGAGGCAATAAACTTACTATCCCGACTAATATTAATTCCAATAACAGCCGCTTTATGTCCCGATAAACGGTTGTATTCATCCCCTTCATAAACCGCTTGACGCAATACATTGATAACTTGATTATCAATATTTTTATCCATTTTGCCTAAGTTTTGTAGTCGGCGCTTAGCTTTAATTGCTTCTATTAGTGCATCCAATCGGCGATTAGAGGCAAACAATCCCTCTGAGGAAGAAACCAAGGCTTTAATTTCACTAATCCGAGCTTCACGCTCACTAATAATGGATCGGCGATACTGAAAATAACTTGTTACTCCTAAAGCACAGGCAAGTAGCAGTGCCATACTCACAGCAAATAGTAATGCCCTCTGTCGTTTAACTGCTTTTTTTTCTTCAATTAATCGCATTTGTTCCTGGGCCAGTCGCGCTTCCACTTCTTTGGTGCGTTCTGATTCTAAAGCTTGTTGAACTTCTCGCCTATCTAGTTCGGCACTAGCAGCTAAGAACTGATAGTCTAGGTTACTTAAGCTTTTTTCCTGCGCCCAGATTTGACCATCTTTTAAAGCTTGTCCCCGCAAAAGTCGGGAAGAATCTGTTTGTTGTGAAGCAATCCAAGCATCGAAGGTTTGCGAGTAGGGGCGCAGTTGCCCTAATTGCTTCTCTACCCATTCCAGGTTAAAAACTTCAGCATAAACCCTGTTTCTTACCTGCAAATAACCTTTGTTTTTGACAACTAATCCCGATAATAATAGTTCAATTTGTTCTGGTGAGTCATCAGTTGATACCCCTCCGGCTATTTGGCTAAAAGGTAGAAATCTTTCATTTCCTTGTAGGGGAAATTCTCCTGTAGTTGCCCTATAAAGATTTGGGTCAGGCACGGGAGTGCTGCCCCTATAGTCCTCTTCAAAGCCCAAGAATGAAACAGATCCGCTGGCTAAAGGGGGGTTAGATTGTAAAATTTGCTGGTAGATGCCGAGTAATCTGCCCGCGCGTTGTTCGTTGCGAATAATCCGCTCCTTTATGGTTTTTAAATGTTCCGGCTCATCCTGAGATTCCCAGTTATTAATAATATTTTCTCGCACTAAACTATCTACCCAAACCTCTTCTGTTCCTGCTGGGATTGTTACTACTTTTTGCGGTGTACTTTGAGTTGTCATGTAGGCTAAATAGCACAGTTTTTGCGTCAGAAATGGCTGCCCAGAAGTCCAAGCCAATATCTGTTTGAGAATAGGTTGAGAATTATTGACTACACTTGCCAATCCCGCCGCTAATGGCTGGGCTTCTTCTAGTTCAAAACCTCGTAAATTTATGGCTCGCCCAATATTAAAAGGAGTTCGTTTTTTATCAACAATTAAATCGCTAGGTGTTGCTACTCCAAATATTGCAAAAGTAATGCGATTATATTCTGGATTAATTGAGCGTTGATTATAGCAAAAGCGAATTAGGGTGAAAAAATCATCGACAGGGAAATCTAGACTGAGAACACTGTCAATTTCATCAATCAATATAATGATTTTTTGCTCAAAAAAATTGACTAACAAAATATCTTCAATAAAACGACTCAATCTTTGCAGAAATGATACATCTTCTTCATCACGCCACCAGGTTTTTAAGTTAACTTGCCCTAAAAGATTGAAGCCGCGCCACAGTTCCCCAATCATGCCTTTATACCACTGTAAAGGAGTGATATTTTCGCTACCGATGCGGGTCATGTCGATCGTGCTGCATTGAAAACCTTCTGCTTGCAGTCGGTGCAGGGTACGGACTAAGAGAGAAGATTTGCCCATTTGCCGAGAGTTAAGGACGTAACAAAATTCCCCAGCTTTTAAGACTTCATAAAGTTCGGAATCTGCTTGCCTCACTACGTATGTAGGCGCATCACTGGCGAGACTGCCCCCAATTTGGTATGTTACCTGGGTCATGCGGTTTATGGGTGGGTTTAAAGCTGAGTATGTAGGGAATTTATTTAGAGGTAAGGATGTGGTGCTGGAGCTGTATTATAATATAAGTTATGATAAACTATGCTAAATTATGGTTTATTTATCCCTTTTTTTTAGTGCACGTAGGCGGACTTTGTTTGTATAGCAGCGATTTCTAAGCGCCAGAAAACGTCGAGTTTTCAAGGGGGATATTGGATTACGCAAAGAAACTGTAAAGCCGGCTCTAAATAAAGTTGTGCGAACCAAAATAGAGGCGGTACAACTCACAGCTTAGCGTACAGCGGTTGTTATCGATATGAATCAGCCCTATACTAAATAATTTAGAAGCCACTATCGGATCTAATTCCACTCCGTGTTCCGATTTTACTACTTGTTTAAGCGCAACCGCCAGTTCGGGATACTCTTGCAATGTTACCCAAAAACTCCGCAAGTAATCTTTATAAATTCCCGCTATTGTCGGAGCTTCTTGTAGTAGCTGATCTAGTGTTACACTGTTGTGACAGAGGTGGTAAAAAGCGAGCCGCACCAGATAAGGATGTCCCCCCACCATTGCCATCAGTCGATCGGCATCGGAACCCTCTGTCCAATCCAGTCCATGACGCTGAGCTAAAGCAAGTATCTGCTCTTCTGTAAAATAGGGCAATTGCAGCGGTAAACCGACATTAAAAGGCGATTCAGTGAGCTTTAAAGGAATATAAATTTCTGTGGAGTGAAGAACGATTAATCGCAGTTTTCCCAAAGTTTCAATCCGCTTTGCTTCTTCATGCCAGCTTCGCAGCAGCGGCAAAAATTCTCTGGCAATTTTTGGATATTCAAAAATTATATTTACTTCATTTAACGCTAACACAATAGGGGTACTTATTTGTGCTAATATATATTGTTGCAAATAGATGGTGCAGCTTACTTTGCTACCCATGTCTTCATCCCAATAATCCTCTAATAGAGGTGGTAATTCTAGGTTACGGCTGATGTTGGCACAAAACCAGCGTAAAAATTTATCGATATTGGCTAAGACAGCTTCCTCGGCTTGCTGAAAATCTAAACTTACAGTTCGATAGTCAAGAGAAGTCGCGCGCTCTAAAATGCGTAGCAGAAGAGAACTTTTTCCCATCTTCCTGGGAGCTTTAATCCGCAGCACACTTCCGGGTTTAGTAATCTCTCGATAGGCGAGTTCTTCAATTAGCGGGTGATGGATATAGAATGGCGAACCGAGGGGCACGGGAGAGCCGGGAAATTCTAAAGGTGTTGCTAGGCATTGGCTGCGGGTGAATGATTCAATTAATTCTCGTTCCTCTGCGGTCAGGGAACGTGATTCTAAACAAGAGCGAAAATTTGATTTGCTAATAGATGTCTGCAAGATTTGAGAGAGAGATTGCCACAAGGATGAGGCGATGTTTCTCAGGTAATGCTCTCCGTAATGAGAGGCAGAGGCGATACTTGTATAAGTCTTTCCTTCCCAAACTTGGCGGAGTATGATTTCTTGTACTGGATATAAATCTTTTTGTAATCGCACACGAGTTAGCTGTAGTACCTCATCTATCGTCATAACTGGGAATAACCATATAAGTGTATCGTTGATATTATCACTTATGATTGAGTGTAAAGCTCAGAGCGATCGCCGATTGGATTGCGACACGATACTGTCGCGACATTTTTCATGGGGTAATTGGTCAAATCGGTTAAATCTCCCCGAAGAGTATCACTGTCAATGATCAAGAATTCCCTCGCGGGGCGGGGGCGGGTGTATTTAACCTGTCTGCACTTTTCAAAGGTACAAAAGTGAACCCACCTCTACAGGTTTTTGAGAATGGTTCTCTTCGTTAATTTAAATCCGTGACATCCGTTAAATCTGGTAATTACCCCGTTGCCTGACTGGTCACCCAGTGCTACAACCCAATTTTAATGGGCGCTGGCGCTCCTACTGGAAAGGAATCTACGCTCAGTTTTTCTTTATCGTTGGTCAAAATGTCATGTCGGTGTCACAGTTGGTAGTGAAGGCAGAATTAAAAATGTGACAGTTGACTTTGCTAAAGCTGAGTCGATTGATGTTAATTTAATTAACAATAGTTTCAGATCGCTGCATTTACTCATCACAACTGTGAAGGCCAAAAGCCTAATTCTTATTTGTGTGCCAGCATTTTTTTAAAATTTTCCTGTAATCACCTCTGAAAAATTTTAGCAAATAACCGAGTTAATTTGATGCAAATGGTTCATGAAATGTTTTCAAATTATTTTATTCCTCACGGTCATTGCTACTTGTGGAAGCCGGGATTAGTGGGGCTACACGTTTTGTCCGATGGTTTGATAGCCGTAGCTTATTTTTTGATACCGATTACGCTGATTTATATTGTTAAAAGGCGGCAAGACGTGCCTTTTGACTGGGTTTTCATGCTGTTTGGCTCTTTTATTATCTGCTGCGGAATTACCCATATTATGGAAATATGGACGCTGTGGCATCCTAATTATTGGTTCTCGGGTTATCTTAAAGCGATTACGGCGTTGATTTCGCTATCTACAGCAGCAGTGCTGGTGGAACTAATCCCAAAAATCTTGGCTATTCCCAGTCCAGCTCAATTGGCGGTGGCAAATGTAGCTTTACAAAATGAGATTTGTGAGCGCAAACAAGCTCAAGAAGCACTCTCGGAATTAATGCTAGAATTGGAAAAACGGGTGATGGAGAGGACGATCGCTTTAGAATCCACCAATGAACTTTTGCTACAGGAAAATCGCGATCGCTCTTTGGCTGAAAATTCATTGCGGCACTCGGAAGCTAAACTGCGAGAACAAACTCAGCATTTAGAGAACGCTCTGCAACAACTTAAAGGCGCTCAAACTCAACTCGTGCAAACTGAAAAAATGTCGTCTTTGGGGCAAATGGTAGCTGGGGTTGCCCACGAGATAAATAACCCTGTTAACTTCATTTATGGCAATCTGATTCCTGCGGAGGAATACATTAAAGAGCTTGTAGAATTGATTAAGGCTTATCAAGTTTATTACCCCACTCCGGCGCCGGAAATTGCAGACAAGATTCACACTATCGAACTCGATTTTATTTTAAAAGACTTGCAAAAACTTTTTGGTTCGCTCAAAATTGGAGCAGAGCGAATTAGGGAAATTGTTAAATCTTTACGGACTTTCTCCCGGTTAGACGAAGCCGACATGAAAAAGGTCAATATCCATGAAGGTCTCGATGGCACTTTAATGATTTTGCAGCACCGCTTGAAAGAACAACCAAACCGTCCGCCTATTCAAGTGATTAAAGAGTATGGAGATGTGCCAGAATTGGAATGCTATGCTGGGCAGCTTAACCAAGTATTTATGAATATTTGTTCTAATGCTATTGATGCTTTAGAACAGATTGTACAGCAGGGATATTCGACCAACGGCTATTGGGAAAATAATTTCTCTGACAACTTACAACACACCTATTGCCCACTGCTAAAAATTCGCATCCGCACCCTTTTAGTTGATGGCAAGTGGGTGCAGATTCACATTGCTGATAATGGCACTGGCATAGATTATGATGCGATCGCTAAAATTTACGATCCATTTTATACAACGAAACCTATCGGTGCTGGTACCGGACTGGGTTTGGCGATTTCTTATCAGATTATTCAATCCCATGAAGGTTATTTGCGCTGCACATCCGAGGTTGGGAGAGGTACGGAGTTTATCATTGAAATTCCGTTGCGATCGCAATTTAGCGAGCGCCACCTAGTGCAGAAGCAAGCTGTTATGAACAAGCTGGGTTGAGGCGTTAATAAATAATGCTTAATCCAGCTCCAATTTTCGGTTTATTTTATTTTTTGCCTAACTTAGGCATCATCAAATCCATATTATCTGCCAATAACAAGTATTATGTGGGAAGCACTCAAAAATATCTTTTCCCCTACTCAGTATATGCCTCACGGTCATTGCTATCTTTGGCAAACGCCTTTAGTGTGGCTGCACGTAACTGGGGACTTTTTAATCGCGATCGCCTACTATTCAATTCCGGCGATGCTAATTTATTTTATCTTCAAGCGGCGCGATGTTCCTTTTTTAGGAATATTTGCTTTATTTGGTGCATTTATTATTCTCTGCGGCACGGGTCACTTGCTAGACATTTGGACGCTGTGGCATTCCGCTTATTGGCTGTCGGGGATTGAAAAAGGAATTACTGCACTGGTTTCCTGCTACACCGCCGCCTCGATGGTAACACTATTGCCCCAGTTTTTGTCTTTAAAAACCCCCCAAGAATTAGAGGCCATAAATCGCAAGTTGCAGACTGAGATTGGGGTGCGTGAAGAGGCTGAATTAGCGTTGCGCCACGCTTATGATGATTTAGAAATAAAAGTCCAAGAGCGCACCGCAGAGTTGAGACAAATTAACGGTTATTTAGAAGCAGAAATTAGAGAAAAGATAGCCGCTGAATCGGCTTTGCGAGAACGAGAGACTAGGTTGACAGAACAACAAAATGGTTTGCTAGAATTAGCGAAAAATTCTAGTATCTACGAAGGAAATATCGCCGAGGCCTTGAGAGAGATTACGCAAATGGCAACTCGTACCCTGAATGTTGATAGGGCAAGTATTTGGTTTTATCAGGAAGATAAATCCTCACTGTGCTGTGCAGATATTTACGAACTGACTCCCAATCAACACAGCGCCGGCGCAGAACTGAAAGTTGCTGACTATCCTAGCTATTTCCAAGCTTTGAATACAGAGCAGGCGCTCGCAGTGGTTGATGCCAAAACTGATCCGCGCACCCGAGAATTTAGCGAATCTTATTTGACGCCTTTAAACATCTCGTCGATGCTAGATGTTCCTATTACCCATAAAGGGCAAATTGCGGGTGTAATTTGTTTAGAACATCAGGGAACGACCAGGAATTGGACGCTGGACGAACAAAGCTTCGCTAGCTATGTGGCGCAGATCGCAGCTTTAGCAATGGAAGCTCGCGATCGCAAGCAAGCCGAGTTAAACTTGCGTTCTGTAACCGAACGCTTGCAATATTTACTGGCAACTACTCCGGCGGTGATTTTTAGCTGCAAATTAGGGGGGAATTATGATGTAACATTTGTCAGCGATAATGTTGTTTCAATGATTGGTTACGAAGCGCGAGAATTGGTTGGTGGTTCCCTTGATTGGCATAGCCTGGTTCATCCAGAAGATCTAGAGATTGTTGCTACTGCCTACGCTCAGATATTGGAAAAAGAATCGGTTTCCTACGAATACCGGGAACGGCATAAAGACGGTAGTTATCGCTGGGTTTACGATGAGATCAAGTTAGTCAAAGATGCTGCGGGTCTACCGGTGGAGTGCGTTGGTTATGGAGTAGATGTTACTGCTCGCAAACAGGCGGAAATAGCCTTGCAGCAACAAGTAAAAAGGGAGCGACTCGTGAATTGCATCCAAGAGCGGATTCGCTCCTCTCTTAACCTAGAAGAAGTAATGACAATGGCTGTGGAAGAAGTGCGCCAGTTTTTGTCAACTGATAGAACAGTTATTTACCGCTTTAATCCAGATTGGAGTGGATTTATAGCGGTCGAGTCGGTATCCGTCGGTACGATGCCGATTTTGGGAATTGACATTAATGACCCTTGTTTTCGAGAACGCTACGTCTATGTTTACGAGCAGGGACACCTGCGTGCGATCGACAATATTTATACGGCCGGCCTTTCAGAGTGCCACGTTAATTTACTGAGCGAGTTGGAAATTAAAGCTAACCTCGTTGTTCCCATTTTGCAAGGTGAAAAATTGTGGGGGCTACTCATTGCTCATCACTGCCGCAGTCAAAGGCATTGGATCTCTTCTGAGATAGAATCTCTCAAGCAAATTTCCGTGCAGCTAGCAATTGCCCTCCAGCAATGCACCCTTTTTGAACAAGCCAAGACAGAAATTGCCGATCGCAAATTAGCAGAAACAGCATTACAAAAAGCTGTTGTAGCTGCTGATACAGCTAACCGCGCTAAGAGCGAATTCCTTTCTTCTATGAGCCATGAATTGCGGACTCCTTTGAATGCCATTCTCGGATTTAGTCAGGTGATGGTGCGCGATTCATCTCTTAACAATCAACACCAACAGCACCTAGAAATTATTAATCGCGCGGGTGAACACTTGCTGGCGCTAATTAATGACATTTTGGAAATGTCCAAAATTGAAGCGGGCCGAAGTCAGCTTAATGAAAGCAGTTTTAATTTAATGCGCTTGCTAAAAACCTTAGAAGAAATGTTTCGCTTAAAAGCTAAATCTAAGAAATTGCAGCTAAATTTGGAAGTGGGTGACGGCGTACCACACTTTGTTACGGGAGATGAAGGTAAATTGCGGCAAATTTTGATTAATCTTGTAGGAAATGCGATCAAGTTTACAGAGATGGGTAGCGTTACTTTGCGAGTGAAAAATCAGGTACAAGAAAGTTTGAGAGCTGAAACCTCAGAGTTTAGGGACACACACACAAAACTTGCCGACGCGGGTACTGAACATTCCGAAAGCTTAGCGGTTGAAACCACAGCTATACAAAGAACACCCGGATGGTTCACTGGTTTTAATAAGTCCGAAATTTTGGCGGACTTTGATTGTGTAGACGCGAATGACCTTCGTTCGGAATTTTTACGCCTTCAGTTTGAAATTGAAGATACTGGTCTTGGGATTGCTGCAGAAGAGATAAATAAGTTATTTGAACCCTTTGAGCAAACAAAAACAGGTCAGAAGTCTCAACAGGGGACTGGATTAGGTTTACCAATTAGCCGCAAATTTGTACAAATGATGGGAGGAGATATTACTGTCAGCAGTACACCTGAGTTGGGAAGTAAGTTTGCATTTGATATTAAAATTAACCTGGCTACTCCCAGCGAGATTAAAATCCTTAAACCGCAGAAAAAAGTAATTAGTTTAGCACCGAATCAACCAGAATACCGGATTTTGGTTGTTGACGATCGCGCCGATAACTGCCTAGTCATAGAGAGATTATTGTCACCCCTAGGCATCCTCGTGCGAGAAGCTAGAGATGGTCAAGAAGCTATTGCTGTATGGGAGGATTGGCAACCGCACCTGATCTGGATGGATATGCAGATGCCTGTCATGGATGGCTATGAAGCAACCAGAAAAATTAAGGCTCATCCGATCGGAAAACAAACTGTAATAGTTGCTCTTACTGCTAGCGCTTTTGAAGAGGAACGACAAACTATTTTAGGAGCAGGCTGCGATGATTTCATGCGTAAACCCTTCGAGGCAAAGATATTATTTGCGAAAATGGAAGAACTTTTAGGAATACGTTACATTTACGAGGAATCTGTTGATGTACCACTAGAAAATGAAAGCGAAATTAGCGGAGGGACTAGCAATCAATCTGTCGAGTCACAACTCTGCCAAATGCCTCTTGAGTGGGTAGAAAAGATATCTCATGCTGCTCATGAATGTTGCGACGATAAAATTGTCAAGTTGATTGAGGAAATGCCGAGTGAGTTTGCTTTAGCCGCAGAATATTTAACTACTTTGGTGCAGGATTTCCTATTTGACGATATTATAGATATAGCGCAGTCAGCAGTTGCGACGAGGTAAAAATACCAGTTTTCATCAACTAATCTAAACTTAGGAGAGTGTTTTATTTAAAAAACACCTAACATTAAGCCCCAATACCGTCTCCTTGCCATCTCTTTTTAGGAGATAAAATCTGAATTTCTACTGTTGCATTTTTTTTGAGGTAAACTTCGTAAGTGTTAATATCTTTTATCTTGACAAACTACCGTGAGCGATCGCATGGACAGCCATCAATATCCTACAATTCAAGCCAACATTTTAGTAGTTGATGATAAGCCAGATAATGTGCGGCTTTTATCTACAATCTTGACCGAACAAGGGTATCAGGTTCGTAAAGCGCTGAACGGGCAAAGGGCGATCGCTACAGTGCAAGAGTTTCCGCCGACCCTAATTTTGCTGGACGTGATGATGCCAGATATGAATGGATATGAGGTATGTGCAAAGTTGAAAGCTTCACCAAAAACCAGTTCCATTCCCGTGATTTTCTTAAGCGCCTTAGATGACGTTGTAGATAAGGTTAAAGCCTTTGATGTGGGAGCAGTTGACTATATTACTAAACCTTTTCATGGTAAAGAAGTATTGGCACGAGTGGCAAATCAGTTAACTATTCAAACTCAACAACAGTTACTTCAACAGCAAACGAAGCAATTCCAAGAACTTGTCGAACGTTTGCAAAATGAAATTAAAGAGCGGCAGGGGGTGGAGCTAGCTTTACGGCTTGCTCAAACAAAGTCGGATCATTTATTGCTGAATATTTTACCAGCAGCGATTGTTGAAAATTTGAAAAAGGGCGAGGGTTCTCCTGCCCAGAGGTTTGATTCAGCAACGGTTCTTTTTGCCGATATTGTCGATTTTACGTCTATTGCTGCTAGAATGTTACCTCTAGAATTGGTAAATGTACTGAACCAGATTTTTTCAAGGTTTGACCAACTAACTGAAAAACACGGTTTGGAAAAAATTAAAACAATTGGAGATGCTTATATGGTAGCGGGGGGGTTGCCTGTGCCGAGGGCAGATCATGTAGAAGCGATCGCAAATATGGCCTTGGATATGCAGGAAGCGATCGCTGATTTTCAAACTGACAAAGGCGAACCATTTCAAATTCGGATTGGCATTCATACAGGGCCAGTAGTTGCTGGCGTAATTGGCACTAAAAAATTTATCTATGACTTGTGGGGAGATACTGTTAATGTTGCTTCTCGGATGGAATGTCAAGGATTACCGGGATATATTCAAGTTACTACGGCTATTTACGAACTGTTAAAAGATCGGTATTTATTTGAAGAAAGAGGTGCGATCGCGATTAAAGGAAAAGGAGAGATGATCGTCTATTGGCTAAAGGCTAAAAAAGATAATTCAGCGTTTGAAACCGATTATAGTCAAACGAAGTCCTCTCCTAGCGAAGTAATAGAGTACCAAAATACCCCACTGCTTTAAGAAGTCGGGCATCTCACCTAAAAGCTACGGATGAAAGTTGAACTAATTCTTAAAAAATGAAAATAATTTGCAACTGCAAATTAGTATGTTCCCGGACGATTTCAATGCGATCGATAAATTCTCGAAAGTAAAACCTGCGTTCTGATTCTGATAAATCGAGCCAAAATTGCGACAGGGAAACTGTTTGGGCAATTTCTCGCAAATTTACTGGGGGCAGTTGCGCTAATTTGCTTTGCAGTTCGGCAATTTCGGTGCGGATTTTGTAGGCTCTAAACTCGGCGGTTTCGGTGTCTAATATGCCGCTGTCAATCAGGGCGGAAAGTTGCTGTATGATTTCTTGTTTCGATGCGATCGCCCTGACAATTCCTGCTTTAATTCCATTCATATTCGGCCTTTGCAACCCAGCAACAGCATCGGGTAAATCCCGGCAAATACCGGCGATGGTTAATTGCAATACTTCATCGTAGGAAAGGCCGCTACATTTAGGCTGTTTTGGACAGTTAATCGGTCGCAAATAAAGGTATTCTTTTTCTTGGCGGTAGGAGGTGACTTTGGCAACTGTCATGGGCGATTTGCATTCTGCACAAATTGCTAAACCTGCGAGGGAACGTGGGGCGCTAGCGCTGCGAGGAGAAAGGCAGCGGTTGCGGCGCAGTAACCTGTCTATTTGGGCGGCTTCTTCTCTGGAAATAATCGGGACGTGGGTGTTAGAAATTACTTGGCTATTTTGATATTCCAAATCGCCGCGGTAGGCGGGATTTGTCAGCCAGCGACGGCCGGTGCTTACAGAGATTTTTTTGTTGTATTTCTTGGCTAAATACCGCACGGAACCTCGCAAGGAACCGTAAATTAAAAAGTGTTCAAAAAAGTCTTTGACGGTGGGGGCGGTGGTTTTATCGATCGTATAACAATCTTTGCCGCGCCGGTAGCCGTAGGGAGCCTTACCCGGTGGAATCCGGGATTTGATGCGGTTGCGGGCGTGTCCTTTGCGAATACTCCGGCTGTGTTGGCTGCGCTGGATTTCTGCGAGGATTTGCAGCAAGTTTTGGCGGTTTCGCGGTTCTGTTTCTGCTTGTACGATGATTTCGACGCCGAGGTTTTCGAGTTGGGCGAGGTGCGAACACACTTGCTGTACGGTGTCGCCTAGTTCTTCAAACCGCTGAATTAATAAGTATTTGACTGGTTCTGTTTGGCAGTCTTTGAGGAGTTGTTGCAGTTGCTGCCGCCCTCCTAAGTCTTGATAGGTGCGATCGACTTCTTGACCCCAAATTTCCGGTGCGGGTGCTGGTTCCAGTAGCGGTTCGGTGTAAGAATAAGCGATGATTTTCATCTGTTACTCGCTGAGTTCGATGATGTTGCCGTCGGGATCTTGGGTAAATAATGCCGATCGACCTGACGCGCTCATTTGAAACGGGCAATTGTGAGCGATTAACTGCTGTTTGGCTGCCTCTAAGTTGGCCACAGAAAATGCTAGATGTCGGTTACGTCCCCATTTGGCATGGTCTACGGCATCTGGGATAATTGTTGCACCTAAAATTAGGTGGAGCTGGAAGCCGCCGATTTGATACCAGATTCCGGGAAATTTTAAGTCGCGATCGATTTTTTGCAGTTTTAGTACGGTGCTGTAAAAGTGTTGGGATTTTTCCAGGTTGGAGATGAGGATGGCGCTGTGGAGGGATTGAGTAATTTGCATTTTTTCTGGGAATTTATTGTTTTATTTTAACCGCTCATGCAGGCAGATGAGCGCTGATGAACGCAGATTTTTTGATGTTGGTTGAGTTTTTGATATGATAACATTGTCCGTCGCTCTTAATATATCCATTATCAAGTCTTGTAACAAAAAACTGCCCCCTGGGAGTGTTTTTAACAATGGTTTCTCAAAAAAGTGCGATCGTCTCCAGATCGGGCAAATTTCGTCTCCGCAATGTCTTGGTAGTTCCCTTTGTTCTCCAAATTTTGGCCGCTGTTGGCTGCGTTGGCTATCTCTCTTACAGAAACGGAGAGCAGATAGTCAACGATATTGTTAGTCAGTTGCGGCAGGAAGTGAGTGCGAGAGTTTACGAACGTGTTCAAACCTATCTGGAAGCTCCGCCACTGGTGAATCAGATTAATCAGGATGCTGTACCTTTGGGGGTGTTGAACTTTGACGATTTGGAGCAAGCTCGACCATATTTTTGGAAACAAGTTCTGCAATTTAAGTCGATCGGTCACGCGGGAATTGCTAACGAAAAAGGTCAGTACCTGCGTGTGGGTTGGGTAAATCGGCTGGTTGGACTTGAACAACCTCAGCTTGCCCAGCAACTGATTGCCGGGGGCGGCGACTTGATATATTACAACCTTGACGATAATGGAAACCCGACAACAATCGAAAAAAACACGCCCAATTATGACGTTCGCACGCGCCCTTTTTACAGAGTAGCTGTTGAGAAGAAACAAGCAGCTTGGAGTGAAGTTTATATTAATTTTGGCTACGGTACGCTGCAGATTAATGCGAGTCTACCCTATTA
Organism: Microcoleus sp. Pol12B5; assembly: GCF_036701335.1. Classification (NCBI taxonomy): domain Bacteria; kingdom Bacillati; phylum Cyanobacteriota; class Cyanophyceae; order Oscillatoriales; family Microcoleaceae; genus Microcoleus; species Microcoleus sp. Pol12B5. The sequence goes on from NZ_JAUBQQ010000076.1 coordinate 23,145, forward strand.
TGATGCCGCAGGGAAACTAATTGGCGTGCTGACTTGCCAGATGGGACTAGATCAAATTCGCCACTTCCTGCAAACCTTAAGAGTGGGTAATTCCGGCCAAGTATTTATCATTGAACCCCAGGGTGAGTTAATAGCTACTTCCGTTAAAGAACAGCCTCTTTCGGTGGGAACAGGCAAAAATACAAAGCGGCTCAAAGCACAGGAAAGCAGCAACCTGCTGATGCGTCAAAGTGTGATTTATCTGCAGGGTAACTTCAAGCGTTTGGAAGACATCAATCAAACTGTTCAACTTGACTTTAAGCTGAACGGTGAGCGGCAATTTATCCAAGTTTCTCCGCTAACTGACAAGTACGGTCTCAATTGGCTGATTGTAGTAGTCGTTCCTGAAGCGGATTTTATGGCGCAAATTTATGCTAACACTCGGCAGACTATTTGGCTGTGTATTGTGGCTCTTATTGTCTCTGTTGGAGTGGGTATTTTCACCGCTAGCTGGATTACTCGCCCCCTGAACCAAATTGCTCAAGCTTCAGAATATCTAGCAGGTGGTGCTCTCAACCAGAACGTTGCTTCCAGTCGGATTTGGGAAATTGAAACCTTAAGAAATTCCTTTAATAGCATGGCGAGACAACAGCAAGAATCCTTTGAAACTCTAGAAGATAAAGTCAAAGAACGTACCTCTGAACTCGCTACAGCCACTAAACAAATTGCTGCTCTCAACCAGCGCCTGAAAGCGGAAAACCTCCGCATGAGCTCTGAGCTCGATATGCTCAAACAAATGCAGCAGTTGATTCTGCCAAAACCTGCTGAACTTGCAGCCATTGAAGATTTAGATATTGCCGGATTTATGGAGCCAGCCTCGGAAGTAGGTGGTGATTACTACGACGTACTTTGTACTAACGGAGTTGTCACGATTTGCATTGGTGATGTCACCGGACACGGATTAGAAAGCGGCATTTTGATGGTGATGACTCAAGCTGCTGTCCGCACTCTTCAGGAAATGCAAGAATACAACCCGGTGCGTTTTTTAGATACCCTAAACCGCACTATTTATAAAAATGTCCAGCGCATGAGCTCCGACAAAAATATGACACTAGCTTTGCTCAACTATGCGGATCGCACAATTAGTATCAGCGGTCAACATGAGGAAACTCTTGTGGTCAGGAAAGGTGGTAAAATCCAGCGGATAGACACCATGAATTTAGGATTCCCGCTCGCCTTAGATGAGAATATTTCGGATTGGATTAGCCATGTTTTAGTAGACTTAGAGCCGGGGGACGGGGTGGTGCTTTACACTGACGGCATTCCCGAAGCTAGAAATATGCACAAAAAATTCTATGGTATTGAAAGACTCTGTGAAGTTGTTTCTCAAAACTGGCACTTGAGCGCCGAACAAATCAAGGAAGCCACCATCGCTGATTTGCGAAAATTTATTGGAAAACAAAAGGTTTTTGATGACATTACTTTGCTAGTATTGAAGCAACAGGGAAATATTGTGCATAATTTATGATTGACGGTCGTCAACCCGGTTTCTACCAGGGGTATTGGATTTAGTGGTCAAGTATCGACGCAGAAACAAGATTTAGAGTTCCGCGCCTGTAAGTTATAATAATTTACAGCTAGGAAGTCAAACAACTTTGCGCTTCCAGATTCGGAAGTATAAATTATGAAACCACAAATAAATTTAGCACCATCTAAATCTCCAGAAGAACTCCATAAACAGCTACAGGAGTTGAGCGAAAAACTTGAGGAAGTAGAGGATGAAAAAAACAGCTATGAAACTTTAGTAGAAATTATCACGGAACACTCCACGGATCTGGAAAACCAGATCCGTCATAAAAACCGAGAGATGCAGACTTACATCGAGCAGGTAAAAAAGGTTATAGATGCAGCTATTGCTGTAAAAAACAATAGCTTTCAACCCCAGATATTGTCAGATGTGGCAGCGCGGAGTGATGCACTGGGAGAACTGGCACAGGTATTTTCCCATATGGTGCAAACGGTGAAAGCGCGGGAACAAGAATTAGAGAAACTTTTGCAGGCTTACGGACGTTTCGTTCCCGATGAATTTCTCCAATTTCTCGGCAAGCAAAGCATGGTTGATTTCCAGCTTGGAGATCACGTGAGCAAAGAGATGGCAATTATGTTTTCCGATATGCGTTCGTTCACCACGATGGCGGAGCAAATGACTCCTCAAGAAAACTTTGACTTCATCAATAACTATTTACAGCAAATTAGTCCCGAAATTCGTAAGCATAACGGTTTTATTGTCAAGTATATTGGAGATGGAGTTATGGCAGTTTTTCCTGATGGCGTGGATGATGCTATTCAGGCAGGAATTGTGAAATTGGAGCAGTTGCATAAATACAATCAAAGCCGTAAAATAAATGGGGATATACCGCTGAAGATTGGCATTGGTATCCATGTGGGTGATACGATGGTTGGGATTATTGGTGACGCCAATCGGATGCAAGCAGATGCGATCTCAGATCATGTCAATCTCACCGCTCGTCTGGAAGGTTTGACTAAGTATTATGGCGTATCTTTATTAATTTCTGGAGATGTGGTACAACGTTTGAGTCAACGCGAAAAGTATCATATCCGTTTTTTGGATCGGGCTATTGTCAAAGGTAGACAAGAAGCCATTTCAGTTTGTGAGGTGTTAGATGTTGAAGTAGAGCCAGTGCGATCGCTCAAAATTCAAACTTTGCCTATATTTGAGGAGGGACTCCAAGAATATTGTCAGGGAAATTTTGCTAAGGCCATAGTTTGTTTTGAACAGATAGTGGCGCTAAATCCAGATGACAAGCCCAGTCAACTTTACCTAAAACGCCTCCAATCGCTGTTAGAAAAGAGTCTTCCTACTAACTGGAATGGCGTGTGGAAATTTACTCAGAAGTGACATTGATACATCAATTGGAGGCAGAAAAACCATGACATCTGGAAGCTTAAAAACAATGACACAAATCTTTGGAGAATTCATTGAAGAATTTCCTCCTGAACACGACTCCCTAGAACTTACATTTACCCCCAGTTCTCGCCCCATCAAACAGCGCTGGCGCAATAACAGGCTTTCAGCTCATTTTGTAGCCGATTATTTGTCTAGCTTTCTACCGGTAGATGAGGAGGATGCTAGCAGCGAGAAACGGATAAAAGAAAGCAAGGGAGCTGTGAGCTATGTGGCAAACGAACTGTTAGAAAATGCGATAAAATTTAATAACGATGATACCAATTACAAGGTAAGATTTGGTATACATTTTATTGGTGAAATAGAGGTGACGGCGATAATTTTTGCCAGTAATAGTGTCAAGCCAGAAAGGGCAAATAAATTGAAGGAGTTTATTGAAGAAATTCTGGCTTCCGATCCTAATGAACTTTATTTGCAGCAGCTTGAAAAGAATGCGGAATCGGAAAGTGACACATCGGGATTGGGATTGCTGACGATGATTAATGACTATTCAGCTAAGATAGGTTGGAAATTCGAGCGCAGACCAGATAGTGATACCATCATTGTTACGACTGTGGTTCAAATTAGGGTCTAGTGGCTAGTATTTCAATATTTACTCTCTTGTGCGATCGCACTATTTTAGTCAGGAAACAAAATTACAATGGGCATTCAAGAAATTCAAGGTGAAGATTACAGCATTCAGTACGATCCAGAATCAGTCACAGTCACTTTCCAAGGCGAACTGAGCCTGAGCGGCCCAGCAGAGTATGCGCCAATAGTCGAATTGTTAGATGAGGTTGCCAATCCCCAACCGCCTACTATTACCTTGAACCTAAAAAATTTGGAATTTGTTAACAGTTCTGGTATCAGTATGTTGTCGAAGTTTGTCATTGCCGTTCGGAAAAAGAAAACGATTCAACTTTTGGTATTGGGTTCAAATGATGTTCCCTGGCAACAGAAATCTCTCAGAAATTTAGAAAAGCTGTTGCCAACTTTGAAGCTAGAATTAGCGTAGGATATGTGTAAATTTTAACTACAGTTAATACAGGCGGGACGCCCGTTCCACACACAGTTAACATAGGCGTGAAGCCCGTGCCACACCGAGTTAAAATAGATAAATTTGGATGATCAGTAAATTGCTTAAGTTTGCTGGATCGGCAGTTCAATGATAAACTCGGTTCCCTTGCAGGGTTCCGACTCGCACCGAAGCGATCCTCGGTGATTGTCTACTAAGATTTTGTAGACAATAGACAATCCTAAACCAGTACCCTTACCGATTTCCTTGGTGGTGAAAAACTGCTCGAACATTCGCTCTTTTATCTGTGGTGTCATTCCGGTTCCCGTATCAGCAATCCTTACTCTCACGTGATCTGGCCCTGCTAATTCTGTGGTGATCAAAATTTTTAGCGCAGCATAGGGCTGATTTTGTGATACCTCATCCAAAGCATCGATCGCGTTGGTAATTAGATTCATAAATACTTGATTGAGCTGTCCTGAATAACACTCTACAGGAGGCAATTTTCCATAATTTTTAACTACTTGAATGTCGCGACGGTCTATTTGAGAATTGAGACGGTTTCGCAAAATTAACACGGTGCTGTCAATGCTGTCGTGCAAATCGCACATGGTCATGTTACTGTTATCGGTTCGCGAAAAGTTGCCCATAGATTTGACAATTTCGCGAATGCGATTGGAACCCATTTGCATGGAAGAGATAACTTTAGGCAAGTCTTCAACTAGAAAATCAAGATCTATCTCTTCGATTTTAGCTGTGATTTCGGGACAGGGGTTGGGATAGCATTCTTGATAGAGACACAGCAGGTGCAATAAATCTTGAGTATAAATTGCGGCATGGCTCAAGTTGCCGTAAATAAAACTAACTGGGTTATTAATTTCGTGGACGATACTAGCCATTAGCGCCCCCAGCGAAGACATTTTTTCGCTGTGGAGGAGTTGAGCTTGAGTTTGTTTTAGTTCGCAAAGTGCGCGATCGATCTGGGCGGCTTGAGCTTCCGCTTTCGAGGTAGCAGCACAACTTTCTTGATAAAGTTCAACCTGTTTAAGGTCGATTTCAAATTGTTCAATTTCGCTTTCTTGCTGGTATTGACTCACCACGGCATCGAAAGCTTCTAGCAATTCGCCCCCCGCAGCTTCGACAATGTACAGCAGGTGGGGGTTTTCCAGCATGAGTTCGGCATCAGGAACTTGCACCAAGGCTTTAATTCGATCGATATATGCGCGCACTTGTCTGTCTAAATACAGTGGCGGCTCAAAATACATTGCCTTGAGGGCGGGTGAAGGGGGACTCACTAAGTTGACGCTGCTGCCAAGATTAATTAAGTCGCGGTGCGATTTTTCCATAAGCTCGATCGCCTCTAACAAATCCCGGCGCAGTTTTGCTCTTTCTACCCCATTCTGAGAGGAAACTAACCTCATGCAAAAAAAAGCCGTTCGTTGGGACAGCATTCGCTGGCGGCCGCTGATGTTAATTACCACAGCACTAATTTTTCTGGCTGTCGTAATTTCTTCCAGATTAAAGTAGTTGCTCAGTGCTGCCATTGGTAATACCCCCGACTCCACTAAATGTCTGTAGCTCCTGCTGACACAAGATTTAAGAGCCATAAAAAAAATTGTACAAGACACTAATCAATATATTCTGTATTTCCTAATAAAGTAGTATACTAAAACACAATTATAGGACTTACGCATTGACAAAAAATATCATCTATGTAGTCTAGATAATGGCATCCTTGTGAAGGTTGGCAAAAATA